>JAHBAO020000419.1 GCA_018500065.2 Octadecabacter sp.
AAACGCTCATCGACCAAATTGACCAATCTGCCGCCTGTGCCGTGGATCGCGATCTTACAGTCATTGCCGCAAATGCCGGTGCTACCCAATTGTTGCGCGTTAAAAACGGCAACCATATGCGCGACGTACAGCTTGGGATAGGTGATACGGACCAACTGGCCCACCACATCGCCCGTCTGTTAAACGACACTAGAAATGATCCCGTGGTTTTGCGGGGCCGCGCGGCCGACAGCGACCGGTTGGTGGTCTTCCACCTTCGTACCATTCGCACAAAAGATACCGAACCTTTTGTGCTGATCCTGTCCTCAGACATTCACTGGCCTGATGGATTTTCCGAAATTTTGCGTGCTGCGTTTGACCTGACACCCGCGGAGTCGCAAGTTGTGCGCGCCCTGACCGAGGGCAATACGCTCCAACAAACTGCTGAAATCCGTGGCCGCAGCGTTGATACGATCCGCGCACAACTGAAATCCATCATGGCCAAAACCGAGACACGCAGCCAATCAGAGCTGGTCCGACTTACGCTATCGACGATGGAAATTGCACAGTTCACGACCCAAGCGTCCGGAACCACAAAAACTGTCTCACAAGGATATGACACCCTTCCGCCCCGCCCCTTCCAGACATTTACGTTGGAAGACGGACGGCGCATGGATTATCTAGTTTTGGGCGATCCATACGGGACACCACTGATTTATTCGCCGCTGGATTACGGGTTGATCCGCTGGCCTGCGAAAGCCGAAGTGGAAGCCGCGCGTCTTGGCATCAAAGTTATCGTTCCAATTCGGGCGGGCTTTGGAAAATCCGATCCGATCCCCAAACGAACGCCCTATGTGCCCCAGTTGTGCGATGATCTGGCGGCGTTGATGTCGCATGTTGGCGTCCAGACCGCCCCGATGCTTACCCTTGGCGGCGACACCCATATCGCCTGCCAATTCAATCAGTTACACGAAGGTCGCATCTCAGCGCTGATTGCGTGTGCAGGCGTTCTTCCCCTCACCCGCGCCGAGCAATACGACCGGATGGATAAATGGCACCGCTTTATCCTCGCGGGTGCGCGCTACACCCCTCACCTTCTGCCTTTCATGGTTAAAGCGGGATTCGCGCTCGCCAAACGGCTTGGGAAACGCGGTTTTCTTCACGCGGTCTATGGGAAATCAGAGGCGGATATGGCTGTGGTCGCGGACCAAGATGTATTCGAAGCGCTGGTCGTTGGCTCTGAAGTTTGCCTTTCAGATACGCACAGTGCCCATGACGCGTTTGCGCGCGAAGTTATCGCGCATGAAACCACTGATTGGACGGAGTCTGTCTTAGCGCTGAAAGGCTCGGTTCCTGTGATTTTGATGAATGGGCTGCAAGACCCCCAGGTTCCCGCTGAAACCCTGGCAGAGTTTCGGCGCGATTACCCTTGGATCACATTTGACGTGTTTCCAGACGCGGGCCAGCTTTTATTTTTTGTCAAATGGCCGCAAGTTCTTGAGCGTTTACAACCGTTTCTAGTTAAAAAATAAAATTACCCTAAATGGGGTAAGCGGATAATTGACCAAAAGGTTAACTTATCGGCCATTAGAGTGGTGCATTTCATACTTGGCTTTCGGGTCACAGAAATTCTTTTAGATCTCGTGGTGCGATTTCGATCGTGGATCGGGTTTTTCAGCAAGCCGAGCAATCGGTGCAAGTTCTGGTCGGATGGTGGCAATGACGTGGGTATTTTAGCGTTAAACACCAACCGACCACGCTTGTCTTTTCTCAACATTATTCAGCAATTCAAAGATGTCAGCACGATCTGAATTGTGTAATTGCGACCTAAACCTGATCACTCAGGGATCAATGCCCTAGCTGCGGCACGGGCTTCTTCAGTTATACGATCGCCGCTCAGCATACGGGCAATTTCATCGATACGTTCATCATCGACCAAACCGACAACCGTCGACAATGTGGAATCCTTGGTCTGCCGTTTTTCAACACGCCAATGATGATCCCCGAGGGCTGCAACCTGCGGGCTGTGCGTCACGACCAGCACTTGGCCCTGCCCCGCCAGTTGAGACAAACGCCGGCCAACAGCATCCGCTGTCGCACCGCCAACACCGCGGTCAATCTCGTCAAAAATCAACGTCAGACCAGACTCAGCGCCGGTCAAACAAACCTTCAGGGCAAGCAAAAAGCGGCTCAATTCACCACCAGAAGCAATTTTTCCGATGGGTCCAGCAGGTGCGCCCGGGTTCGTAGCTACGGTAAATGCAACGGCATCTACCCCATCAGGTCCAGCCTCAGTTTCCGTTATTTCCGTAACAAAAACAGCGCGTTCCATCTTAAGTGGGGCCAGCTCATTCGCCATCGCCTTGTCGAGCTTCGCCGCCCACTTTCGTCGCGACGCAGTCAACGCGCCCGTGGCTTTGTCGTATGCGGAATGTGCTATACTCAATGCCGCGTTCAAATCGGCAAGGTCGGACGCACCGCGGTCCAGTGCATTCAATCGTTCGCGCAACCCATCGGCGAACGGCCCAAGTTCATCGGCCAGAATGTTGTGTTTACGGGCCAGACCACGGATCGCGAACAGGCGTTCTTCGACTTGTTCCAACTCGAACGGATTAAACGCCAGCGCGTCAATGCAGCTTTCGACACCTGCCTGCGCCTCGCTCAACTCAGTCATTGCGCGTTCCAACGCAGAGAGCGGCGCTTCTAGCGTGCCATCCGCTTGGTCCGCTGAATCGCTGAGCCAACGCATCGCATCACCAAGCATGCCTTCGGCCCCGTTCAGGCTAAGCGCTTGTTGTGCTTTGGAAATATCGACGCCAATCTTCTCGGCGGCCTGCATCTTGCGGCGCTGTTGATCAAGGTCTGCATCTTCACCTGCAGTCGGTGCCAATCCATCCAACTCTGCCACAGCATGGCGCAGAAACTCTTCTTCAGCTTGCAATTCGGCGACGCGCGCCTGCGCTGCGGCCAGTTCCTTTTTCGCCGTAACCAAAATTTTCCAAGCACTACGTACTTTCGCCAATTGCGGTTCAAGCCCGCCAAAATCATCCAGAAGAATGCGGTGCCCGCGCGGATTCAGAAGCCCACGGTCATCGTGCTGCCCGTGCAATTCCACAAGCGTTTCAGACACAGCCCGCAGGATTTCACCACTCACACGGCGGTCATTTATCCATGCGGTCTTGCGCCCGTCACGGCTGTTGATGCGCCGCAAGATCAGGGTGTCATCGTACGTGAAACCCGCCTCGCGCAGCACGTCCCAGGCGGCGTGGTTGTCCGCTAAATCGAACTCGGCAATCACCTCACCTTGGTCTGCACCTTGGCGCACAAGCTCTGCACGGCCTCGCCAGCCAAGGACAAAACCCAATGAATCCAACAAGATAGACTTACCAGCACCAGTTTCGCCGGTCAGCACATTTAGCCCCGGTTGAAACGCAAGCTCCAGCCGGTCAATGATTAACATATCTCGAATATCAAGGCTGCGGAGCATGCCCTAGCCTAGAGCCATTCGCCGCGTACCATCTGACGGTAGATGGCGGACAACCAATTGTTCCCGATCGACTTCGGCTCAAGACCCTGCCCTGTCAGCAGTGCAAAGCTGTCCTCATACCACTCGGTCGACTGGTAGTTGTAGCCAAGGATCGCACCTGCGGTTTGGGCTTCTTCAACAAGACCCAGCGACAAATACGCCTCAACCAAACGATGCAAAGCTTCTGGCGTGTGGGACGTGGTCTGGAAGTCTTCGACAACAATGCGGAAACGGTTAATGGACGCCGCGAAATGGTCACGCTTAAGGTAGTAGCGGCCGATTTCCATCTCTTTTGCAGCAAGATGGTCAAAGGCAAGGTCGAATTTCAGGACCGAAGACCGCGCATATTCGCTCTCTGGGTAGCGCTCAATCACGACACGCAACGCTTGCAGTGCTTGGAACGTCAGCCCTTGGTCACGGCCCACTTCGTCAATTTGGTCGTAATAGGACAGCGCCAGCAAATACTGAGCATAGGCGGCGTCTGAATCGACTGGGTAGAAATCGATGTAGCGCTGTGCTGCTGCACGTGAATTCGGGTAGTCCTGATCGCGGTGGTAAGAAAACGCCTGCATAATCAAGGCGCGCTTGGCCCATTCGGAATAGGGATAAAGGCGTTCGATTTCACCAAAATAGAAGGCGGCCTCGTCGCCCTGCCCGCGCTCGAGTTCATACTCGCCGCGTTCAAAAATTTCTTGAGCCGAGTATGCCTCTAAGGCGCCTGGCGCGCGGGTATCTAACCCACCGCACCCTGCCAACAGCCCGAGCGAAAGCACGCCTGTGGCCAGACCTTTTCGAAATTTCAAAATGCTGCTGCGGCCTGACATTGAGGCGCCCCCGCTCACGTTTATTGTTCGAACATCGGTTCTCATTGAAAGTGGTCTAGCACATAAATATGGGGGGCAAAATGCCTTTTGCGTGTGCGTGCTGCGGTTTGATATCGAGAGATATTCTAGGCGACAGACGGAACGTCAGCCCAACGAATACCGAC
>JAHBAO020000004.1 GCA_018500065.2 Octadecabacter sp.
CCGCAAGCCCGGTAAATTGCTGCGCTTGGACAATGAATGAAACGCAACAATGCGCTCAGGGTCGCACCCTGTATCAGCCGCGGCCTCAAGCACGCCCATCGGCGGGGTGTCACGGTAAATCTCGGAATAACACTCATCCGCAAAAATCTTGAAGTCGTGCTTTTCGGCCAGCGCAATCAACTGCGCCCAGTATTCACGGCTCGCCACAGCGCCCTGCGGGTTTGCAGGGGAACAAATGTAGCAAATCGTCGTGCGGTCCAGAATTTCCGGATCAAGTGCGGCATAGTCCGGCAAATGCCCGGTTTCAGCCGTCGCAGGCACCATCACGGGTTCTGCATTCACCGACAAAGCCGCGATTGCGTAAACTTGGTAAAACGGGTTCGGCAACAACACCACAGGCTGCTTTCCGTTCTTCACTTCGGGGCAAAGCGCCATCGCTGCGTTGTACAACCCTTCGCGCGTGCCATTCAAAACCAGCACGCGATCTGGCGTAATATCCACCGAATAGCGCCGTGTGACCCAACCACAAATCGCAGCCAAAAGCTCAGGCGCGCCTTCATTTGTTGGGTATTTCGCAAATTCATCGACAGATTTCGCCAACACGTCTGCCACGAACGCAGGGAAGGCATGCTTGGGTTCGCCAATGGTCATGTTCACAGGCTCGCCGCCCGCATCATGGACGTCGAGTAAGGCGCGCAAGCGCGGCCACGCATAGGCCGGTAGGTTCGAAAACCGCTCGGGGTACGTCATTACTGCCTCAAACTACGACCTCATTAACGGGTCGCTTTTGTCTAAAGTAGCCTGACGGGAGTCCCACTGTCCAGAAAAAGGACGCTTTATCGGTAACTTGTGTGGCTTTTCGGCCCGTTCCTAAAGCAATGCGGCTTCAACAGCGGCGCCAATGCGCAACAATCGCTCATCATCGCCGCCTGCAACATTGAGTAATATCCCAACGGAAGGCACATCCGTCGGGAGCGCGAGTGAGGCCAACCCCATCAGGTTCGCAACCCGCGTATTGCGCAGCGTCAGCAGGTTTTGCTGTAAGTAATAGTCAGGGTCATTGGCCATTCTTTCAACGTTAGGCGGCATATTCGCCGCCCCCGGACACAGAACCGCATCAAAGCCCGCGGTCGCCGTTTCATATACCGTGCGAATGTCGCGCAATTCATCCCAAAGCGACAGATATTCATGTGCCATTACAGCGCTGCCTGCCCGCACACGTTCCAATATCTGCCAAAACATCTTTTCGGGGTTCGCTTCGACCAAACCACGCCAGTTGGCATAGGCATCCGCGGTATAAAGCGGCGCTGACATCGCAAAGGCGCGTTCTAATTCCGGCACGTCCAGCGGGATAATCTCGGCACCCGCGGCTTTCAATTTTACAAGCGCAGCCTGGTAGCCAGCCAATGGCGCGTCCGCAACATCACCCAAAACAACCGTTTGCAACGCCGCAAACCGCATGCCCTTCAACGACACCCCGCCCAAATCTACAGGTTTAGTCCCTTCTAACGCGGCCAACATCAGCCCAGCGTCCTCAACCGAGCGGCACAATGGTCCAACCGTATCAAACCCCGAACATAGCGCCACGGACCCCTCCACCGACACCCGCCCGAACGTGGTTTTTAACCCAACCAAATCATTCCAAACCGACGGAATGCGCACCGATCCGCCCGTGTCAGAGCCTACCGCCGCCGCCGCCAGCCCAAACGCAACGCTGGCCGCAGCGCCAGAGGATGATCCACCAGGAACCGCGCTGTCATCGTTCACGCAAGGCGGTGTGGCCGTTATCGGGTTATACCCAAGCCCGCTGAACGCGATCTCAGACATGTGGGTTTTACCAAGGCACACCAGCCCCATACTCGTGGCGACACGCAGGACTTCAGCATCGCGATCCGGCACGCGACCTTCCATCAACTTCGTCCCTGCTTCGGTCGCAACACCCGCCGTATCAAACAAATCCTTCCAACTGATCGGCACCCCATCAAGCGGCGACAACCGCTGCCCAGCGCGCGCACGATCCGAGGCGGCCTTCGCCTCGACCCGCGCCCTTTCATGCGTCACTCGTGCATAAATCCGGTCACGCAAAGGATGCGCATCAATCGCCGCTAAATAGACATCACACAGATCAACCGGATCAATCTCACCTGCACCAATTCCATGCCCCAAATCCGCAGCCGTCGCCCAAAGCCAATCTTGCATCGCATATCTCCTTTGGACAAACGGTAGCGACCATCCCACGCATGGACAATCCCGCGCGGCGGGGCATAGTGCGGCCTATGAAAACGGATACAGATATCGCCATCGTCGGCGGCGGCTTGAACGGCCCCACACTTGCCCTTGCGCTGGCGCAAATTGGCCTGCACGTCACTGTCATCGACACGCTTCCAACGCCAACCCGTACCCTGCCCGATTTTGACGGACGCTCCTACGCGCTTGCGCTCACATCCATGCGTTTGTTCAAGAACATCGGCATTTGGGGTGATGTGGTAGCGCACACGCAACCGATGCTGGAAATCAAGGTTACCGATGGGCGCGCTGGCGAAGGCCCTGCCCCGTGGATGCTGCACTTTGATCACGCCGAAATCGAAGAAGGGCCGATGGGGTACATGTGCGAAGACCGCTTTCTGCGCCAAGCCCTTCTGTCCGCAATGGACACAGATGAACGCATCACCCAACTGTCCGGCGAAACTGTTGTCGCACAATCCGCAGGCAGTGTGACCCTCGCCTCCGGCAAGACCCTCACTGCGCAACTGGTGATTGGCGCCGACGGGCGTGCCTCGGGTACGGCCGAACGTGCGGGGATAAAACGTACGGGTTGGGGCTACGGGCAAACGGCCATCGTCTGCGCCTTGCACCACGAAAAGCCCCACAACGGCATCGCACACCAATTCTTCATGCCGTCAGGTCCGCTCGCAATTTTGCCGCTGCCAGGCAATCGCTGCTCTATCGTGTGGTCCGAAACCGATGCGCGCGCCGCTGAGGTCATGGAAATGAATGATGCCGATTTCCTAGACGCACTGCGCCCTGCGTTCGGGGATTTCCTAGGCGAACTCACCCTCACCGGAAAGCGGTTTAGCTATCCACTTGGTCTGACCCTCGCCAACCGCTTTATCGCAGATCGCGTCGCACTTATCGGCGATGCTGCACATGGCGTTCACCCGATTGCCGGACAGGGATTGAACGCTGGCTTGCGGGATGTCGCGGCACTGGTCGATGTGCTGTCTGACGCCAAACAACGCGGCGAAGACATCGGCGGCGCTGCAGTTTTAGCCCGTTATGAGCAATGGCGACGCTTTGACACCACAACGCTGGCAGCCGCAACAGACACGTTCAATAGATTGTTCTCAAACGATAATCCACTTCTCCGCGTGGTGCGTGATGTCGGCATGGGTATGATCAACGCCGCCCCGAACTTGCGGCGCACGTTCATTCGTGAAGCCGCGGGCCTCACAGGTGACCTACCCAGCCTTATGCGCGGCTAACACTCACCACGACCCCCTCGCCCGTGCGAGCGACCCGCGCGCCTCACATCGGGTTCGCGCGGGCACCGTACGGGATCGTTGTGAGGCCACGATTGCCAATTTTACGCAACACAACAGACCGAACCTCACGGTCTTCCCAATACTGCGGATCGTCCTTGATCGCGTTCGGCAACCGATCCTTCAACAACACGCGGTGCTTTGCAACTTTCACCTCAACCGTCGCCTCATAGCCAACGGGATTTAATTGCCCCGTCAGATAGCCGCGCTTAATTTCAGCCTCCCGATCATCAAGGCGTTTTTTATGTGCGCGGATAAAGGCCAGTTCATCAGCCGGATACAAATTTGGAATCATGTCGCAACCTCCTGCACCACATTGAGTGCATCGTGGTTGCCAACAGGTTAATCCCTGTCAATCACGCGGGCTTCGTCAATCAGCAGCACTGGAATGCCACCGCGTATCGGGTACGCCAGCCGCGCCGCACTGCTCACCAGCGCTTGGGTCGCCGCATCGTAGTTCAATCGCCCCTGACATTGCGGACACACCAAAGCTTCCAACATCTTTGGATCAAACTTGCGCTCGTCGTTTTGGCTCATTGCATCACCTGTCGCTCGTTCCCGCCATGCAGCGCATATTCGATCAATGTCACAAGCATCTCACGCCGCGCCGCCAAGGTTTCTGCCTCAAGCAATGCCTGACGCTCCTCTGGCTCAAACGGGCACAGCATCGACAACGAATTGATCAAAACTTCCGGCTCCGCCTCGTTCATGCTGTCCCAATCAGTGCTCAGATCACGGTCCTCAAAGAACCGCTTCAGCAAACCCATCAAAGCAGCGCGGTCCATGTCGGGGTCGAATTGTTCCTCGCCCAGATCATCTTCGAAACCTGCCCAATTCGCGCACGCGCGGCGATAGGGCGTAAACCCGTCAACGTCTTCACCGATCCGGAAACGTGACACGCCGGTCAGCGTAATCATATAGCCACCCGTTTCGGTTTCAGACATCGCAGTCACGCGGCCCGCACAGCCAATCGTGTGCAATGCGCCCTCCTCGTCAACGGCATCATTCGGCTGCACCATCCCGATCATCCGTGTATCCGACTTCAACGCATCGTCCAGCATCGCCAAATAACGCGGCTCGAACAGGTGCAACGGCAACTGTGCGCGCGGTAGCAACAATGCGCCAGGCAGTGGAAAGATCGGGATAACCGACGGCAAGTCTTTATGTTTCGTCATGTCACCAACCTAGACCGTCCGCCGCATCAGGCAAATATCAATGATGAAAGTTTACGGCGTCCGTTCAAAACAACCGGATCAGTCGGCTTAAGCGCGTCAAACACAGTAAACAACTGTGCCTTGGCCGCCCCATCGTTCCATTCCCGATCACGGCGGAAACTTTCAAGCAGCTGTTCAACCGCGCCCTCACTGTCGCCCGACGCATGCAATGCCACAGCCAGATCAAGCCGCGCTTGGTGGTTGTCGCCATCCGCTTCAACCGCCGCCGTCAAATCGGCAACAGGCCCCGCATCAACAGCCTGTTTCGCCAATTCTAACGCCGCGCGCGCCGCTTCAACCTCAGGTGCGTCATGAATGTCCGCCGGAATACCGTTCAACACGGCCTCTGCATTGTCCAAATCCTCAAGCGCAAGATGCACGCGGATCAGGCCACCCGCGGCCCCCGCATGCGCCCCGTCTTCTTCCAAAATCGCCGAAAACGTCTCAACCGCATCCGCGAATTCACCATCGGCCAACATGGTTTCAGCCGCTTCAACCGCATCATCCAAACCATTGTCCGGCTCAGGCCCCATGTCGGCGATCTTGTTGACGAACGCATCAACCTCAC
>JAHBAO020000095.1 GCA_018500065.2 Octadecabacter sp.
AACCCAGGTGGGTCTGACACTGTATCCTTCGCCATTGCGAGCCATTTTACCGCACAACCTGTTGATGTGTTAACAAAAACAACCCGTGATGGCGACTCCCAAACCGCCCCGTTTACGGCCACCCTTCAGCCGTTTGACACGAAACCGCTAGGCCAACCTGTGATCGTCCTCACAAGTAAACTCACCGGATCGGCGGCTGAAATCCTGACGATGGCCCTGCGCGAGATGCCGCAAGTTACGGTGATGGGCGAAGCAACCTCTGGCGGGCTGTCTGATGTGTTAGGGTTCAAACTCCCGAACGGCTGGGACTTTGGTCTGTCGCATCAAACCTACCGCACGATGGACGGGTCACTTTATGAGGCCATCGGCATTCCACCAGATATCCTGTTTGCTATCGAAGCCGCCCCGCTGATCAGTGGTGAAGACCCCCTTCTACGCGCCGCATTTGAACGGGCTCGTGGCGGTTAACGCCTTAAGGTTTCGCTGTAAAATCAATATCATCTGGATCGGCCAATGCCGCATTCAACTCTTCGGGCGTGAAATTCCCGTCAAAGACAAGCGACGCTTTACCATCAAAGGAAACGGTCGTTGTGTCCGCGCCCTTGCCGGAATTTGTCGGCGCCTTGTTTCCGTGTGAACACCTGCCCCTTCAACCGAATGACAAAAACGAGTCGGCCACAACGTTCTCCCAAAGGTACAACCGCAAGATCCTTCGCAACGTCGCGGGCAGAATCATCTGGATGTCGATCACGGGTTTTGCGGCGTCTCAATTCTTTTCAGTACGTGACTAGGTGACAGCAACACCGATAATGGCCCCAGACTATTCAGCTTACATACCCGTTTAAGTGGTCGCCCTTGCAATGTCGCTCACGGCTTTTGCCTGCACCGCACGAAACTCTGATGATCCCTATGATTGGGGCGCGAACGTCGAAGAAACGACACCGGTTTCTCGCAACATTGGGGGGGGGGCATTGGGCTTATTTTGGGCCTTGGTCCAGAAACCACCTTGGCCCTTACCGAACGCATTCGCGAGGCGACGTCACGAAACAAAACAGATCATCTTGTTTTTAGGGGAATAAGTGGCGCGGTTGACGGGACTCGAACCCGCGACCCCCGGCGTGACAGGCCGGTACTCTAACCAACTGAGCTACAACCGCGCACTTTTTGCTTTTATCCTCTAGCAGAGCAGCCTTAAGCCCCAGACCAGGGAGGTTCAATCCTTGAACCAAAGGGACAGCGGTGGCGCGGTTGACGGGACTCGAACCCGCGACCCCCGGCGTGACAGGCCGGTACTCTAACCAACTGAGCTACAACCGCCCACTGTCCATCAACGTTAGTCGATGTGGGGTGCTTCTAGGCAGCACACATCGCCCCGTCAAGCCACAAGCGAAGCACAATCGCAGCTTTTCACATAAGCGCCCCTACAAGATGCAGTATGCAGCGCCTTTAGCGCAACAACGCAGGTCGCTTTTTTCTAAAAACCCTTTGATTTCAGCAAAGAATCCCGCCAACCCTCGTCAGGCTTGCCAACGACACCCTGGGGAGGGTCATATGACAATTCTATCGCGCCGCCATGCTTTGGCGGCTGGACTGGGGGCTTGTGCCGCATCTTTGAGTGGAACGCAGGCCGCCGCACGTGACCTGATCGCCCTGCCCGATGATCTGGTGAATTCGGATGCGGCGACGATTGCCGCGGTGCGTACCCCGTCCCCCGTTGTCGCAATGACGTTTGATGATGGGCCGCACGCGACCCACACACCACGTCTATTGGATATGCTGCGCGAACGCGGTTTACGGGCAACCTTCTATCTGATCGGTAATCGCGTGGTGCAATACCCATCCATCGCACGACGCATCGCCGAAGAAGGCCATGAGATTGGCAACCACAGCTGGTCCCACCCGTTTCTGGACCGCATGACTGATCGCGCCGTGACACGAGAGATTGATCAAACCACCAACGCGATTTTTCAGGTCACAGGCCGCCCACCCGTCACCTTTCGCCCACCTTATGGTGCGTTCACACGCCGCCAGCGCACTGCATTGCATGCCAACCGCACCCTGCCGACGATCCTGTGGTCCGTCGACCCACAAGACTGGCGTCGCCCCGGTGCTGGCGTCATCGCCAACCGCATCCTGTCTAACACCCGCCCCGGCGGCATTATCCTCAGCCACGACATCCATCGCGGCACGATTGACGCGATGCCCCAAACCGTGGACGGGCTGACGGCGCGGGGGCTGCATTTTGTGACCGTCAGCCAAATCCTTGGCTGGCCATTGTGGCAAACCCGCAATTTCCGTCGCGTCGTGCAAACCGGATAAGCACAGCTGCATAGCGGCCACCCACCTGACGCCCTATACAAGTGCCCTTCAACACGTTAGAGCCGCGCAAACATTGACGCGCGCCCGTGTTGGCTGCGCCAAACCCAACTAAGAAAAGTGATACTGCTGTGAAACAGGCTCTTGCTGATGCCATCAAAGCGCGTGGCTACGAAACGCTAACCCCCGTCCAAGAGGCGTGTTCCGATCCTGCGTTGGAAGGCAAAGACCTTCTTGTCTCTGCGCAAACTGGCTCCGGTAAGACACTGGGCTTCGGGATCGCGATTGCGCCAAGCTTACTTGGTGATGAAGAACGCTTTGATCGCGCAGGCGCGCCTTTGGCATTGGTGATCGCGCCGACACGCGAACTGGCCTTACAAGTTAAGCGCGAATTGCTATGGCTCTACGAAAAAACTGGCGCTGTCATTGCGTCCACTGTTGGCGGCATGGACATGCGCGATGAACGCCGTGCGCTGGAACGTGGCGCACATATTGTTGTGTCCACACCGGGCCGTTTGCGCGATCACATCATGCGCAAGTCCATCAACCTGTCTAATCTGAAGGCAGTTGTGCTGGATGAAGCGGACGAGATGCTTGATCTCGGGCTTCGCGAAGATCTTGAATTTATCCTCGATGAATCCCCCACCGACCGCCAGACGCTGCTGTTTTCCGCGACTGTCCCTGCGTCCATCGCCAAACTCGCACAGCGCTACCAGAAAGACGCGCAGCGCGTTGCAACGACAACGGGTGAAAAGCAACACGCTGATATTGAGTACAAAGCCTTCCGCGTCTCGCCACGTGACACCGAAAACGCAATCATCAACGTCTTGCGTTTTTATGAAGCGCCGAACGCCATTGTGTTCTGCAATACCCGCGCCACCGTGAACCGCATGACAACCCGCCTGTCCAACCGTGGCTTTGCCGTGGTTGCCCTGTCGGGTGAGCTGTCACAGGCCGAACGCACCCACGCCCTACAAGCCATGCGCGACGGTCGTGCGCGGGTTTGTGTGGCGACGGATGTTGCTGCACGCGGCATTGATTTGCCGAACCTCGATCTGGTGATCCACGCCGAACTGCCAAGCAACCAAGACACACTGTTGCACCGATCAGGCCGCACAGGTCGCGCGGGCCGCAAAGGCACGTCAGCCATGATCGTGCCCCCTGCCGTGCGCAAAAAGGCCGAGCGTTTGCTCGGTTGGGCGAAACTGACCGCAAACTGGGCCGATGCGCCCTCTGCCGAAGACGTCATCGCGCAAGACGAAGAACGCATGCTCGAGC
>JAHBAO020000291.1 GCA_018500065.2 Octadecabacter sp.
CCAGAGCCGCCATAGATCCCGATCAGGTTCACTTCGCGCAGGTTAATTGCGTTGTCCAGCGTTGCTGCTTGCGCGACCGAGCCTGCCGTTGGGCCGCTTGGGGCGACGGTGCGCGGCGCGACTGCGGCCACTTGTGTGGCAGCGCGCTGTTGGGTTTGCACCGCCCGCGCAACGATACGGTCCATATTGCGCGGTCGCGTATCAGGGCGCGAGGAGCGCGGCACGGCCTGCGCTGTCGGGTTCACAATCGGGTTCGGACGGTTTGCGGCTGCCTGCACCGCTGCGGCAATTTCAGGTGCGATCTGAAGGCCAACTGGCGCGGCAGGCGCGGGCGCGGGTTCAACTGCGGCCTCGTCGGGTTCTGGATCAGGCGTTGGGGTAGGTGCTGGCGCAAGACCTGCAGGGCGGGTGCGCGGGCGGAACCCAGCCGCTTGATCAATGGTGAGTGCGCCAAGAACGGGTGTATTTGCCGCTGCTGCGGCTTCGGCTGCAGCAACAGCGACTTGCTGGATGCTGGCAGGACGCGTTGTCGGACGGCGCGTATCCGTGCTGGGTGTTTGCGCGGTACTGGTAGTGAGTGCAGCCGCGATATCTTGCGTTAGGCTGTCGATATCCGTTTGTGGCGCGACTGTCCCCGGACGGGCCGGTGGCAAGATCGGTGGCGGGCCAGAGATGACGTTCAAACCGTCAACGGGTGCATCGGTTGTCGGCAGGTCTGGCGTCACATCAACGGGAACCTCGGGTGTTGAAACGGCAGTTGGTGCAAGCGTGCCCGGGCGAACCGGTGGCAGAATGGAGGGCGATCCAGCAAGAACCAGCAAGCCGTCTGTGGCGACAAGTGGCGTATCACCTGCGGCTAGGGCTTCGGCTTCTGGTGCGGGGGCAGGCGCGGCTGTGCCCCTGCGCACGGGTGGTTCAATGGCGGGCCGGCCTGCGATCACGATGACGCCTGCGGGGGCATCTACAACGGGTGCAGCTTGTTCGGGGATAACGGCGGCGAGTTGGTCTTGCGGGGTGATTTCAGGCGCGACGGTTCCCGGGCGCGTCGGTGGGTTCAACGCAGGGCGTCCGATCATCACCAAGATACCGTCAGGCGTCACAGCGCCCTCAGCGGTTGCGACGACAAGGCCTTCTTCATTGAAATCAAACTGTTGGCTTGGCGGTGGCGGATCAATCGGGGTCGCAATCACGGCATCACCGGCGACACTGCTTGCAGACGCCAGTGGGCTGGGTGGCACACGCACAACAGAAGACGGCGTAGAGGCGACCGTTAGCCCATCAAGGGACGTCGTGCGGGGATTTAGGGGAATTCGGGGGGCCCTTTGCCACACACCTGTGGCAGCATAGATACGCGCGGCTTCCTCGGGGGTAAGGACCTGTCCCCCCGCGGGCGCAGTTGGTGCGGCCATAGCATCGGAAGCATCCAATGCGGCCACTTGATCGGCGTCGTCAGCTTGCGCTGCGGCCACCTCCGGAGCCGATGTCGGATCGACAGGGTCGGCTGCGATTTGTGTTTCTTCTGAGGACCCAAAGCCAAACCAGTGGGCGATGCCTTCTTCAGACAGAGCCGCAAACGCCGCGAATGCGAGAAGGAACAACAACAGCACCGCTGTCAGGATCAGCCCGAGATAACGGGGTTTGCCGCCGACGACGACTTTGGGTTTCTTTTTGGGTTGCTTGCGTGCACCAAAAACCGTCAGCCGCGACTTTTCATCGGGCTTGTCGGCCGTGTCCGCGTCTTTGGTCGCGTCTGCCGCTTTTGCTTCAGCGCGCGCCATGCGTCGGCTGGCGAACATGCCACCTACGGCGCCACCAACGGCTGTGGCCGCACCAAGCGCTGCGGCGGCGGCGCTGGGTTTGTCTTCCTTAGCTTCATCCGTGGTGTCGTCCCTCTCGGCGACTGCACTGTCCTCGTGTGGTGCCGTCCACGACGCAGCTGAAACCGCTGCATCCGGCGAAAGCGCTGTCGGCGCTTCACCCGTTATCGCAATATCTGCCGCCGGCGCTTGGACATCGGGTGCTTTGGTTGTGATAGGCTGCGCAACAGGGGCCGCATCGTCACCACGGCTTGGTGCGGACAGCGGCGGCATCGGATCAGTGCCTTTTCCGGTCGGCACGGCCAAAGACGCTGGCGTTTGGCGGCTAAATGTCGGCTCGGTGCGCCCCTTGTCTTGGCCAGCAGAGGCGTCAGGGGCCACAACAGGGTGCCCATCCGTGCGATCCGCGCGCAATGACGCAAACATCGGGGTAGGCGTTTCGTCTGTTGGCGCGTCTTCAGCGGGTGTGTCTTCGGTTGCGTCTTCGACAACGGGGTCGTCCGCAATTGGTGCGTCGCCAGCTTGGTCTTCGATTTCAAGGTCAGTGTCGCGCTCAGGCGTTGCAATGTCGTCTAACGCAGGTTCTTCAGCGGGAGCATTTTCAATCGTATCAGCTTCAGGCGCGGTGTCTTCTAATGCGGCTTCAATCGTTTCAACGTCAACCGCGACTGCATCAACCGCTGCTTGCGCGTCTGGCACTGGCACATCGACGGGCGTTTCAGGCTCTTGTTCGACCGGTGTTTCCGGCTCTGCGGGTGTTACGTCCGCGACGGTTTCCGGCTCTACTGCGGGCTCGGGCTCCGGAATCGAAACATCCGCAACCCCGGTAATCACAACCGAGTCGTCGTCGCGTTCTACGATTTGGCCCTCAACCGCGCCGAAAAAGGCCTCTCCGACAAAGGTGAACGGTTCTGGCACCGCGGCAAAGCTGTTTGGGTTGAACCCGTGTTCCGTGGCGAACTGTTGTGCTTCGCTCAGGGTTTCCTTGGCGACCGCCGCAACATAGGTCCGCCCGCCACCTTTGGTGAAATCATACACCAGTTCTTCGACAGGGTATGGCGTTGCTCCATGCAGGGCCTCGCGCACGTCGTCTAATTCAGCGCGGGTCGTGTCAAGGGCAAGGTATTTGATTTGATCATTTGGAATCAAAAGTTTGGTGGAAATGCCATTGGGTTCAAGGCTCTCGGCCGCACTCCGCAACCGGTCAAGTGATCCTGACAAATCGGCCGCATCCAACGCCACTTCACCGACAAGGTGCCACCCACCTGTGACGCGGCGCATCAAGCGCAGTCCGTCAAAGGACAATGACAAGGCGAAATTTGGTTTCATTGGCGAGGCTTAGCATCCTGTCGCGGGGCTGAAAACTCCCCTTGTTCTTGCCATACAAGGGTACAGCAAGCTTTCGCCCACGCCAAGCGCGAGTTTGTATGATTTTATTCCAAGGATAGCGAAGTGGGCTGCGTCAGATAAGATGAAGCATTCACATTGGAGTCTTTTATGCGTTCGTACATTGCCCTGAGCCTTTTAACCGCCACCCTCGCGGTCGCCGCCTTTGCAGCGCCAGTCGCTGCACAAGAGCGTTCGATCACAGTCACGGGGCGCGGTGAAATCAGCGTTGAGCCGGATATGGCAACCGTGATTGTCGGCGTGCAAACCGAAGCAGAAGTCGCGGCAACTGCGCTTGATAAAGCCAGTGCTGCGACGGCTGCGATTCTGGCAACGTTAGATGGGGAAGGGGTGTTGGCTGACGACATCCGCAGCGGCGCGATCCGCCTAAACCCGCGGTACAGCCAGCGCGTCTTGGCCTCGGGGACGCAGATCAGCGGATATCAGGCGGTGAACTCGGTTGAAGTACGGGTGAATGATCTGGACCGTTTGGGCAGCCTGTTGGCCGCCGTGGTCGGCGATGGCGCAAATCGTTTGGATGGCGTGCGCTTTGGGTTGCAGAACCCTGCGGAAGCCACGGACGAAGCCCGTCGCCGCGCGGTTGCAGAAGGCGCGCGTTTGGCGGCGCTTTATGCTGAAGCGGCAGGTGTGACTGTCGGGGCGCTTCAGATGCTGAGCGAAGTTGGTGGCGGTGGCTATCGCCCAATGGAGGCGGAAACCCGCCAAATGGAATTAGCCGCGTCGTCACCGCAATACGATGTTCCGGTTTCACCGGGGAAAATAGAGCTGAACGCAGCAGTTGTGATGGTCTACGCGATTGCTGACTAAGGCGCGTTTCGGTTCTGAAGGAACGATGCGGCATCAAGAATGGTGGTTGTTAAGGTATCAAAAAAATCCGGTTGCGTGACGTCAATCAGCTCAATGTGCGGGGCGGCGGTTTCAAGGTCGCCCTCGCGCGCAGATTTCGCTGAAACAAGCGTGCTTTGGTTGCCCAGAAGCTCACGGTGGCTCGCGCCGGTGCCGTGTTTTAGGACATTGATCATCAGGTAATGTTGGTGAAGCCGATCAGCGAGGTCCGCTTGTCCGACATCCAGCAAAGCCGCTTTGACCTTGCGCGACAACGGGCCGCGTTTGAAATAACGCTGCATGCGCGCCTCAAAAACCGAAAAGATGTCGATCGCGGCGGCACCGATGTCCGTCGCTGCAGCCATCAAATCGGCGTCAGCGTTTTCGCAGTCCTGCTGGGCACGCGCTTCGGCAATGCGGTTCTGTGATACGTCGGCGGCGCTTTGCGCGGCTGCGACCAGTTCGGATAGGCTTTGCCACGCGTCCATCTTCATTCTCCTCTGAGTTTGCACCCCCATAAGCTATGCAGCAGGGCACCAACACCCACAAAAAAGGGCCCTGCGACAGGGCCCTTTTCAAACGCGATGGTATTGAAGTTTATGCGGTCGCCTTCGCAAGTGCCTGATCCAGATCTGCGATCAAATCATCCGCATCCTCAAGACCGATTGAGACGCGCACAACGCTCGGGCCTGCAGACGCGGCCTCTTGTTGTTCGGCGGTCAATTGGCGGTGCGTTGTTGATGCTGGGTGGATGATAAGGGAACGTGTATCTCCCAAGTTCGCCACGTGGCTAAAAATTTCCAATGAATCCACAAGCTTGACGCAGGACTCGTATCCGCCCTTCACAGCAAACGTGAACAATGCGGACGCCCCACGTGGACAGACATCTTTGACGCGGTGGAAATACGGGGACGATTCCAATCCGGCGTAGGTGACGTAGTCAACGCGGTCATCGTTCTCCAGCCAGTTGGCCAGCTTTGTCGCGTTCTCAACATGGCGATCCATGCGCAAAGAAAGCGTTTCGATGCCCAGCAACGTGTAGTGTGCCGCCTGCGGGTTCATCGTCATACCAAGATCACGCAGGCCAATTGCAATGCCGTGGAACGTGTAGGCCAGTGGGCCGAAGGTCTCGGCGAACTTCATCCCGTGATAGGCGGGCTCTGGCTCGCTGAGGGATGGGAACTTGTCGGATGCGGCCCAATCAAACTTGCCGCTGTCCACAACACAGCCCCCAGTTACGGACCCATTGCCCGTGAGGTATTTCGTGGTCGAATGCACAACCAGTGTCGCGCCCAGCTCAATCGGACGGCACAGGTAGGGCGTGGCTGTCGTGTTGTCGATGATCAGCGGGATGCCTGCAGCGTCCGCAATGTCAGCAATCGCACGCACGTCCATGATGTAGCCACCCGGGTTGGCAATCGCCTCGCCAAAGACCGCGCGGGTGTTATCATCAATGGCGGCTTTCACGGCTGCCGTGTCATCCATATCGACAAACTTGGCTTCCCAGCCAAACCGCTTGATCGTTTGGGAAAACTGCGTAACCGAGCCCCCATAAAGGCGCGTAGACACCACAACGTTCTTACCCGGTGACATGATCGGAAACAGTGCCATCAACTGCGCCGCATGTCCCGAAGAACAACACACCGCACCCGCGCCACCCTCAAGCGTCGCAATGCGTTCTTGCAAAACCGCAACGGTCGGGTTGGTCAGGCGCGAATAGATGTAGCCAACCTCTTGCAGGTTAAACAACGCCGCCGCGTGATCTGCATCGCGAAACACATAGGCCGTGGACTGATAAATCGGCGTATTACGCGCACCTGTGGCCGGATCAGGGCGGGCGCCCGCATGGATTTGTAACGTATCAAAGCCGTAAGACGGGGTATCGGTCATGGGGTCTCTCCAAGGGTAAAGTTGCCGCCACGTTAGGGAATAACCACCAGAACCTCAATCACATGCGCAGCCACGTTCTATTGCCTTTGTTTCTCAAATATCCTCGGGGGGCCGAAGGCGGGGGCAGACAGCCCCCTCAGGTCTTAAACCCCACGCTTCGCAAAAGGTGGGGCACCGCGGATTTTTCTTCAAAATCCGCCCCCGCCCGCCGCAGGCGCAGCGCGTCAGCGCATCCAGAACCCTTCGCGCTTGATCATATTTCGGATCTGGCGTTCACGCGGTGGCAAGTCGTTTTGATCAAACAGGGCACGCACTTTATCGCCGCGTTTTTGGTAGATCATCCGCTTGAACGGGTCATATTGTTTAAGCCACTTTTTGATCTTGTTGGGGGCGGTGACATTTTCCAATGCTGCAACAACCGCATCGTTTTCGCGCGCATAAAGCAAGGGCAACATGCGGTAATGGCAGGTCAGATCGCCGTCCAATCCGGCCAGATCATCCCCTGGTCGCCCGCCACCAAAGCTATGGATCACCAGCGGCAACGTCACTTGATCGAGCCACGGATCCAGTGATTGCAGTACCAATTCTTCGGGGCGGTTGTCGCGCACATCCAGCGCCCATTCTTTCCAACGCGCACCAAACGCGGGCGCATCGTGCCCCGTTATCCAGCCGGCATTAAAGTACAGATATCGTTGCCAGTATTCATCGGGCTGATCGGTGTCCAAGGTGCTCTCGAAATCCAAACCGTAGCGGTCATAAAGTGACTTCCACGTTGCCGAATAGCCCGGCCAGTACAGCTCTTCTTCCGGCCATGTTCCGGTGCGGCGCATGGATGCGCTCGGTTTGGTGAAATCTGTCTCAAGCGTTGCAATGTCCCCGACGATCAGCGTGTCAGTGTCCAAAAACAGAAAGTTGCGGCCTGCGGGCATGGCGCACAGCGCTTCGATCTTATTGCCGTACGGATATTCAGCCCCGAAGACTTGGTTTTCAAACGGCAGGATCACCGCGCCCAATTCTTCCAACGCCGCTTTGATGTCACCGGGCATAGATGGATCTTTGGGCCAAAGTCGGCTCATCTGGGGTTCTGCGATGTAAAGTGTGCTTGCGAAATCGGGTGCATTCGCTTGTAAAGATGCGGCCAGAAGCAGCGCTTCATATTGCAAACGCCCCGCTTGCCCGACGATGACAATATCAAAGTCCGATGACGTCACAGCAGGAGTCACCTGCTTGTTGGACTTTTTCTTAGGGGTCGCCTTTTTCGCCATTTTACTTGCCCGCTTGCTCGATGTCGCCACTATAGGGGTGCGGCG
>JAHBAO020000230.1 GCA_018500065.2 Octadecabacter sp.
CAGACGCGTCCAGCCCGAAAGGGGCCAGCAGTTCGGTGTGGTGTTTTGATCCGCCCGCTTTGAGCATGTCAAAATACTTGTCTTTGAAATCTTCGCCCATGTCCTCATAGACCGCGTAAAGCGCGTTCACGAGGCCGTCGCCGAACGCATAGGCGTAGACGTAGAATGGAGAGTGGACGAAGTGGGGAATGTAGGACCAGAAGGTTTCATAGCCGTCCATGAAGTTGAACACGGGGCCCAAGCTTTCGCCCTGAACAGACATCCACAGCGCGTTGATATCATCTGGGGTGAGTTCACCGTTGCCGCGAGCGTCGTGGAGTTTGCATTCGAAATCATAGAACGCGATTTGGCGGACCACGGTGTTGATCATGTCCTCGACTTTGCCCGCCAGCAGAACTTTGCGTTCTTCCTGCGTTTCAGCCTTTTCGAGCAGTTTGCGGAAGGTGAGCATTTCGCCAAACACGGACGCGGTTTCCGCCAGTGTAAGGGGCGTCGAGGACAACAGTTCGCCCTGTTCGGCGGCGAGAACCTGATGCACGCCGTGGCCCAATTCATGGGCCAAGGTCATGACATCGCGAGGTTTTCCAAGGTAGTTGAGCATCACATAGGGGTGCACGGTGGTGACTGTCGGGTGCGCAAATGCGCCCGGGGCTTTGCCGTCTTTGACGCCTGCATCGATCCAGCCATCGGTGAAAAACGGCTTGGCGATTTCGGCCATGCGCGGATCAAACGCAGCATAGGCGTCCATCACTGTTGTTTCGGCTTCATTCCAGCTGACGGTGCGGTCGTCTTCCATCGGCAGGGGCGCGTTGCGGTCCCAAACTTCCATCGTCTCAAGGCCCATCCACTTGGCCTTTAGCGCATAATAGCGGTGCGACAGGCGGGGGTAGGCGTCGACGACAGCATTGCGCAGCGCTTCGACAACTTCGGGTTCGACGTGGTTAGACAGGTGGCGGCCCGCCTGTGGGGACGGCATGCCGCGCCAGCGATCTTCGATCTCTTTTTCCTTGGCGAGGGTGTTGTGAACGCGGGCAAACAGACCGACGTTTTCACCAAACACGCGGGCAAGTTCGCGGCTGCCTTTTTCACGCGTCGCGCGATCTTGGTCGGACAGCAGATTTAGCGTGCCTTCGATGTTCATCTCTTCGCCATCGACGGTAAATTTCAACGCTGCGATGGTTTCATCGAACAGTTTGTTCCACGCGGACGTGCCCACAACAGATTGATCATGCAGAAATTTTTCCATCTCGTCGGACAATTGGTAAGGTTTCATCGCGCGCATGCGATCAAAGATGGGTTTGTATCGTGCGAGGTCCGCGTTAGCGTTGAGAAGCCCGTCAACATGGGCGTCGTCCAAACGATTGAATTCCAGCCCGTAGAACACCAGCGGAGTGGTGTATGTGGTGATCTTGTCCTGCGTGTCGGACATGAATTTGCCGCGCTCAGGATCCGTGGTGTGCTGGTAATAACGCAGGCCCGCGAATGACATGACGCGCCCTGCGATGATGTCGATCTGTTCGTACCGTTTCACGGCCTCAAGCAATCCATCGGCGTCCAAGCCCGCAAGTTTGCCTTCATAATCAGCAGCAAAGTTTTGGCAGGCGTTTTCCAGCCAATCCATATCGCGTTTTAATTCTTTGGCATCGGTGGACGGGTAAAGATCCGTCAGATCCCATTCGGGCAGGTCACCAAAGGGGGTGCCGGAGGATGGGTTGGCGTCGAAAGTTCGGGGGTCAAACATGGGGGCCTCATTTTTGGTTTTGCCATATGTAGGCACGCGGGGCGCATTTGGCTAGACGGCCCTCCGGGGGGGGTATTTTTGAAACAAAGGCAAACGGGACGAAGGGGCAGCCGGTAGGTGTCGGCTGTGTAAGAATGCCTGAGGCGCGTTAGGCCATTTCAGGCGTTTGCGCGAGAAACAGGTTCACTGCGCCCTCAAGGAAACGATCGCGTATCGCAGGTTTTTCCATCAAAACCTCATGGCGGCCATTTTCGAGCACGATGAGTTCACCGCGCGGCCAGTTTTCCATGCGTTGGTAGATACGAGACGGATCAACAATCGCCTCGTCGCTGCCAAGGAAAGTCACGCAAGGGATGTCAGGTGAGGGGCGCTGCGAAAGCGTGCGCATTTCGCGCAGGGATTCGTTCAGCCAATGCAGTGAGGGGCCACCCAACGCGAGATCAGGATGGGTCTTGAGCTGGTTTTGCAGCAAGCTGAAACTGCTGGCATCCGACGTCAGCGTGTTGTTGTCGGCTTCGGCGCGCAAAACGTAGGTTTCCGCTTGTTGGCCCGGTGCGAAAAGGTCCGAAAAGCCCAATGGTTTGCTGACCGAACTGAGGCCCCACGCAATCGGGCGCAAAGCGGCAGACATTTTGATGCCCCACATTGGTGCGGAAAACACGACAGATTGCACGGGAAGGCCGTCATACAACGACCGCAGGCCAATACAGCCCCCCATAGAATGGCCAAGCAGGTGGTAGGGTTCCGGCAGACCAAGGGATTTGACGTGTGCAAGCATGGCTTTCACGTCGAGCTGGTAATCCGCAAACGTATCAACATGGCCCACTGCACGGTTTTCGAGCAGACGGTCAGCGATACCCTGACCGCGCCAGTCAATCGCAACAGATGCGAAGCCACGCGCTGCAAGATCTTTTGCAGTGCGGCCATATTTTTCGATGTATTCAGTGCGCCCAGGGAAGATCAGGACCGTCCCCTTCGCGTTTTCAACGGGCCAATGCCCCACACGAATGCGGACCCCATCCACGGTAACCAACCAATGACAAATGCCATCGGATATCCCAGCGATATCAGCGTGGTAGGGGGCCGCGTTGGTCATTTTAGCTGAGCACTCCTGCGAGTTTCATCGCGAGGCCCATGTCGCCGTCAACGGCCAGTTTGCCCGTCATAAAAGCGGATGTCGGGTTCTGTTCGCCGTCAAGGATCGCCTTGAAGGTGTCCGCGCTGGCAGACAGCGTGACGTCCGCATCATCATCAGATGCACGTGCGCCATGTGCATCAATAACAATGGCGCCTTCGCCTTCGATGTCGAATTTAGCCGTGCCGTCAAAGCCGCCATCGCCCATTTTGGCGTTCAAGGCTGCTACTGCTTCGGTGATAACGTCGCTCATAATGTGGTCTCGTCCTTTGATATTACCCCGAAGTTGTGATGCGGGGCCTCTGGTAGATCGCGCGGTATGCGCTACACTCTGCACTATGGGCATTAAGAAACATCTTAACAATTCTATCGTGGCGGCACTTTTTATTGGAGTGGGGTTTTCCACACCTATTGGCGCGCAAACCAGCACAGAATCGGAACGCTTAGATCAATTGTTTGAACAATTGCTTGATGCGGAACCTGGCACATCGGACCGGATCGAGGGCCAAATCATCACGCACTGGTCCAAAAGTGGTTCAGCGGCGATGGATTTGCTGTATCGGCGTGGGGATG
>JAHBAO020000195.1 GCA_018500065.2 Octadecabacter sp.
ATGGCGGCCTGCGCGACCGTATTTCCCTGCGTGACTACATCACCGAAGTCGAAATCGGCGCGTTCCAGCAAGAACGCGGCCATTTGCAACGCATCAAGTTCAACGTCGTTGTTGAGGTTGAGCCGCTCAGCGGCCCGATTGATGACGATGTTGATCGCATCCTGTCTTATGACCGTGTGACCGAGGCGATTGATGCTGAGCTTGGCGCGGAACGGCTGAACCTGCTTGAAACCTTGGCCGCACGTGTCGCGGAACGCATTTTGCTTGAACCACAGGCGCTGCGGGTGTTCGTGCGGATCGAAAAAATTGACCGTGGGCCATATTCGCTTGGCGTTGAGATCATGCGCGAACAAGGCGGCGTTGATACGGCAGCTGTTGAGGTCATGGACGCACCACATCCACGCGTGGCGTACTTGTCCAACGACAAGATACAAAGTGATGAACTCTCGGGCATTATCGACGACTTGTCTGCTGATGGTATCCCGCTGATTTTCTGCGTTGGGGCGGGGAATACACCCGCGCCGAGCACACCGGTCGAGCAAGCGCAACGGCGTATTGATTTGCTTGCCATAGAACAAAACGCTTGGGTGCTGGCAGGGCGCGACAAACGCTGTGTGGTCGTAGAAACCCGCACGGAACTGGATTGGGCTATGAAGAACGGTCAGACATGTGTCTGGGCACCGTCCAAGATTGTGTTGGATGCCGTTGATGGTCCTGTCTCCAATGACGGCCTCGTCATAGCCGCGTGGTTTGCGGGCGAACTGCAGGCGTCAGAATTAGTGGTTGCTGGACCCAATGCACCGCGCTGTGATGTACCTGTGCGAACCCTCTGATGGTCTATTATCGCCCCATTGCAATGACGGACCCGCAGCGCCCAAAAACCGCAGTTACCCTTGCGGGCGGGTGGTGCTGGTTCACCCATGTTGAACGCATGCAGCGCGGGCGCGCTGGCGAATTGGTTCCCGTGGGCGAAGTGCCTGACGATGTGATTTCACGCTTCAGCGCCCCGCGGGCAACCGTTGCTGGGCTGGATCTGGGCGCTCCGCGTCTCATGAGCATTTTGAACGTTACGCCCGACAGCTTTTCTGATGGCGGGCTGTTCAACGCCCCGGACGCGGCCCTCGCGCAGGCCCACGCAATGGTGGCAGACGGGGCTGACATTATTGATATTGGCGGCGAAAGCACGCGCCCGGGCGCTGTCACGGTCGATGTCGAAGAAGAGATTGCGCGCACAGCACCGGTTATCGCGGCCATGCGCGCAGGAAGCGCTGTCGCGATTTCGATCGACACGCGAAAAGCGTCCGTTGCGCAAGCCGCACTGGATGCTGGTGCATCCCTTGTGAATGATGTGGCGGCGCTGACGTTTGATCCCGACATGGCCCGTGTCGCGGCCAAATCGAACGCGCCTGTTTGTCTGATGCACGCGCAGGGTGACCCTGCCACAATGCAAGATGACCCCACATACGTTGATGTTACACTAGACGTTTACGATTTTCTGAACGCCCGCATCCAAGCTGCAGAAGCGGCAGGAATTCGCCGTGATCAAATCATTGTGGATCCGGGGATCGGGTTTGGAAAAACCCAAGACCACAATCTTACGTTGCTTCGGAATTTGTCTATTTTTCATGGACTTGGCTGCGCTGTTTTGCTCGGTGCGTCGCGTAAACGATTTATTGGAACGATTGGCCAAGCCCCAAATGCGATTGATCGGTTGGGCGGGTCTGTTGCCGTGGCGCTGCATGGCCTGTCGCAGGGTATGCAAATCTTGCGCGTCCATGATACGCTACCTACAAAACAGGCGATACGTCTTTATATGGCTGTTAAATAAGACTGTACTTTTATCGAGCGGGACCAACATGGCACGTAAATTTTTCGGAACCGACGGTGTGCGCGGCACGGCGAACAAGTATCCCATGACAGCAGAAATGGCGCTGAAGATTGGCGCCGCGGCGGGCAAATATTTCCGCAATGACGGGTCCAACGGGCACCGCGTTGTGATCGGTAAAGACACGCGGCTGTCGGGCTATATGTTTGAGTCCGCCCTGACGGCAGGGCTGACAAGTACAGGAATGAACGTCCTGCTGCTTGGCCCGATCCCGACACCGGGTGTTGGCCTTTTGACCACGTCCATGCGCGCGGATTTGGGCATCATGATTTCCGCCAGCCACAATCCCGCAATAGACAATGGCATCAAGTTGTTTGGCCCAGACGGGTTTAAGCTTTCTGATGACGCTGAAATCGAAATCGAACGCTTGCTGGAAAACGAGATTGAGCCAGCACAGGCCATAAACATCGGACGCGCAAAGCGCATTGATGACGGGCGGTTTCGCTACGCCGAACGCTTGAAAGGAACATTCCCGCAAGGCATGCGTTTGGATGGCATCAAAGTCGTCATAGACTGCGCGAATGGTGCGGCCCACCGCGTGGCCCCCGAAGTCCTTTGGGAACTTGGCGCAACCGTTATTCCTGTTGGTACCAGCCCAGACGGTTTCAACATCAACGAAGGCTGCGGATCAACCAGCCCGCGCACTGCGGCGGAAACCATCGTGGCGCATGGCGCGGATGTCGGCATTTGTCTGGATGGGGATGCGGACCGTGTAATGATCCTTGATCAACATGGAAACGTGGCGGACGGCGACCAGATTATGGGGCTGTTTGCCAGCCGTTGGGCGGATGCGGGTCATTTGAACAAAGGCACGTTGGTGGCGACCGTTATGTCCAACCTTGGGCTTGAGCGGTTCTTGAATGACAAGGGTCTGAAACTTGAGCGCACCAATGTCGGGGACCGCTATGTCGTGGAAACGATGCGCGCCAATGGCTTCAACCTTGGCGGCGAGCAATCGGGCCACATCGTGATGACGGATTACGCCACGACGGGTGATGGGTTGCTGGCAGGCCTGCAGTTCCTTGCTGCAATGATCCAGACAGGGAAGCCTGCGTCGGAACTGATCAAAGTGTTCGAAACTGTACCGCAGATGTTGAAGAACGTGCGCTATGGTGACGGGTCAGACCCGCTGTCAAACCCAAGCGTTAAAAAATCTATCGCCGATGCAGAGGCTGCATTGGTCGGCAAAGGGCGCTTGCTGATCCGCAAATCAGGGACAGAACCGCTGATCCGTGTCATGGCAGAATGTGTCGATGACGCGTTGCTGCAAAAGGTTGTCGACGGGATCGTCGCCGAAGTGGAAGCGGTGGCACGCATCAGCGCTTAAACACACGCATCAGGCTTGGGCCTTGGCTGATGCCCAGCCCGACTAGGATTAATGCAAGGGCTGTGAAAAAGCGCAGCGGCAGGACTTCTGACAGCACCCATGCGCCAAAAATCATAGACCAAACAGGGACTTGGTAGTTCACCAATGTCATAAAGACCGGACCCGCGGTGCGGATTGTTGTGACCCGTAACAGGGCGGCGAATGCCGTTGGTACGAACCCAAGGAAGATGATCGCGTAGCCTGCGCGCCCCTCAACCCAAGTCGGCACGCCCTCAAACATCAGCATTGCGGGAACAAGGCAAACGGCCCCGACCACCAGCGTCAATGCCGCCATGACGATGCTATCAACGGGCGGGCAGCGCCGTGTCAGCACACTGGAAATCGCATAGGATAGCGACGCAGCAATACAGGCCAATTGCGGGAGTGCGAGGCTGCCTTCAGAGAAGTCAAACGCGGTGGGGCCGATCAAAACCAGCGCACCAACAAAGCCGACAACAACGCCGATCGACTTGCGCGTGCTCATCTTGTCGTCTGCAAAGACATGCGCCAACGGCAGCACGAAAAGTGGCAACGCGGCCATCGAAATCCCTGCAAAGGCGGATGGCACGTACTGCTGGCCCCACGAGAGCAATGCAAACGGCAAGGCTGTGTTCAAAACACCGGTCACCGCCAAATATGCCCACACAATTGGTTCTTTCGGAAGCGGGCGGCCCATTGCCAGCACCAGCAGTAGCAAAGTAACGGCACCCAAGGTCGTGCGCGCACTGGCCACTGTCAGGGGGCCGTATCCTTCAAGGGCAATTGAGACGACCATAAACGTCCCGCCCCAAATGAGGCCGAGCGTCAGGATTGAGAGCCAGTTGGTGAGCGTGGGTTGTGAGGTCATGGGGTGGTTTGACCAGAGGTTCGTACCATTGTCCATCGCCATTCACAGCCAAGCCGGGCGCGCTGTTCAGGTCTTGCGACTTGGCGACATTTCGCGGTGCGGCATTTTTTACCTTGCGTCAGCGGCTTTTTAATTGTCTGACAATTGATACATATAACTTCATCGCTGGCGGAGGACCTTCAATGACCCAACATATCGACACGATTCTGGACGCCGCGCGCGCCCATTGCACCGAGGTGATCGCGCCCAATGTGGATGCGTGGAACGCCAAGGGCGTCTGGCCGCGCGCCGCGTCGGACAAGGCGGGGGCTGCTGGGCTGCTGGGCTTGTATGCGCCTGTGGAGTTTGGCGGGCAGGGGCTGGCGCTCGGGGAAGGGATTCGTGTTTACGAAGAGCTGGGGCGCGGCGACGGGGCCTATGCCTTCGCGCTGTCCATGCACAACATCTGCACCTTTGCGGGGTGTGGCTATGGCACGAACGCGTTCAAGGAAACCTGGGCGCGCGATCTGACGTCAGGGCGCAAACTGGCAAACTTTGCCTTGACCGAACCGCAGTCGGGGTCGGATGCCACCAACATGTATTCGCGCGCCGTCATCAACGACGACGGGACGTGGACGATAAATGGCGCAAAGGCATGGGTCAGCCTTGCGGGTGAGGCGGATGTTTATTTCACGGTCGTGAAGACCACCGATGTGCCCGGCCACAAGGACATGGCGATGATTGCCATTCCCGCTGACACTCCCGGCTTAAGCTTTGGTGAACTTTACGACACGCCGTCCTACAATTTCCTGCCCATGTCCGAGATGTATATGAAGGACGTGGTGGTCAGCGCAGACAACATCATCCTGCCCGTTGGTCAGGGGCTTCAGGGCTCGCTGATGGCGATTGATATTGCGCGGGTGTCCATTGCGTCGGGCTGTTGCGGGTTGATGCAATCAGCACTGGACACGGCGCTGGCCTATTCGGCGAACCGCAAGATGTTTGGTGGCAAGAACCTTGATCTGGATGGCATCCAATGGATGTTGGGCGATGTCGCGACCGAGCTTGAGGCGTCACGCCTGCTGTATCGCGCCGCTGCCAACGCGCTTGGCACGCCCGAAGGGCCACTGATGGCAGCACACGCCAAGCGGTTCGTGCCGGATGCGGCTGTGAAGGCGGCCAACACCTGCACGCAGGTTTTGGGTGGCATGGGGTTGTTGCAGCCCTATGGGTTGGACCGGCTGTCGCGGCTCTCTCAGATGCTGCGGATCGTGGACGGAACGACAGAGATCAGCCGTGTCGTGATCGGGCGTAGCCTGCAAAAGCGCGCCAAAGAGTTGGCGCCACTTCCGATCCCGAAAGGCTTTGGCGAGGCGTAATGCACTATTATAAAACGAAAAAGGCCGCCCCGAGGGGCGCCCTTTCTTGTTCTAAGGCGTGCCTTAGTTCTTGGCTTTGTCGACCATCTTGCCTGCAGAAATCCACGGCATCATGTCGCGCAATTTGCCGCCAACCAGTTCGATCTGGTGTTCGTCGTTGGCACGACGGGATGCTTTGATTGTTGGCTGGCCAACTGCGTTTTCCAGCATGAAGTCACGCACGAATTTACCGGTTTGGATGTCTGTAAGTACGTCCTTCATGGCTTTCTTCGTTTCCTCATATGGCAGGATGCGTGGGCCGGACACGTACTGGCCGTATTCAGCGGTGTTGGAGATGGAGTAATCCATGTTGGCGATGCCGCCTTCATAGATCAAATCCACGATCAGCTTTGTTTCGTGCAGGCATTCGAAATACGCCATTTCAGGTTCGTAGCCAGCCTCGACCAAAGTCTCGAAACCCATGCGGATCAGCTCAACGATACCGCCACACAGAACTGCCTGCTCACCGAAGAGGTCAGTTTCACATTCCTGACGGAAGTTGGTTTCGATAATGCCGGAACGACCGCCACCGATTGCGGAACAGTAGGACAGGCCGATTTCTTGGGCCTTGCCGGACGCGTCTGTATCAACAGCGATAAGGCACGGAACACCGCCGCCTTTGGTGTATTCGCC
>JAHBAO020000348.1 GCA_018500065.2 Octadecabacter sp.
CAACACCCAACTTCAATACGACCGGTTTCCCGACCACACGCCTGCGCACCTCCCCTCAGAATAGCATCATACATGCGACGAGCGGTCGATTTGTCAGATGATGCAAGGGCCGCACGTGTACCATCACGCAGACGTTGGGAGTAATCCAGCGTCCGCAACTCCTCACTCAGCGCAATGCGGATGTTGCTGTCGGATCCGATTGCAAAGGCACCGTTGCTTTCAACCCAACGCACCGCATCGAAAATTCCGTCGCCAAGGCTGCTTTCCGTAATCGGGCACAGACCTGCGACGGCACCTGAACGGGCAAGCGCAATTGTCTCATCGGCCGTCATCTGGGTGCAATGGATCAGGCACCAACGCGGATCGAGGTCCATGTTATCGAGCGCCCATGTCACAGGCCGTGCGCCCCAGTGGTGTTCGACCTCCGCGACTTCCGCTGTTTGTTCGGCCAGATGCATATGGATCGGCCCGCTGGGGAATGCTGCGTTATATGTTTTTAGGTCCTCAATGCCGACAGCCCGCAAAGAATGGGGTGCGACGCCAATGGTGCTATCCGCTGACGCATCCAAAAGACCGGACGTTGCCGCGGAATGAAGCGCCTTAAATTGTGTGAAGGTATTACCAAAACGGATTTGTCCCGTCGTCAGATCACGCTGATCACACCCACCAAATTGATAATGCACGGGTAAAAGGCACAGTCCCATCCCCGTTTGATCTGCAGCTGCCAGCACGCGGGTCGATGTCTCGGCGATGTTATCATAGGAAACGCCACTGGGCTGATGGTGCAAATAGTGAAATTCGATTGATGCGCCATAGCCCGCCTCCAGCATCTCCATTTGCACAAAGGCTGTGATTGCTTCGATGTGATCCGGCGTCAGGCGGTCAAGAAAGCGGAACATCAACTGGCGCCACGTCCAAAAGCTGTCAGTTGGATCAGGGCCGCGCCGCTCTGTCAGGCCAGCCATTGCCCGCTGAAACGCATGGCTGTGAACATTTACAGGCGCGGGCAGCAGCATGGGAACGCGGGTGCCATGCACAGGTGCATCGGCCTGAACGCCGCAAATGCGTCCCAGCGCGTCAATATCAATCCGTACATTCGACGCCCATCCCGATGGTAGCAGTGCCGTCTCAGCCCAAATCGTTTGCATTGGCCACTCCACTTGACCTATTAATATGTATGCACATAAAATCATTAAGCACGCTAATTTGCAAGTGAGTCGCACCATGCTGTTTACCAACGCCAAAATCGTGACCCTACAAGACAATCAAGACTACGGATTGATCGAGGATGGCGCCATCGCGCTGGACGGTGAAACAATCGTTTGGGTTGGTCCGGCGGCTGATGTTCCAGCGGCATATCGCAACGCACAAACGCATGATCTGGGCGGCCGCCTTGTGACCCCGGCGCTGATTGATTGTCACACCCACATTGTATTTGGCGGCAACCGCGCGACTGAATTTGAGTTGCGTTTGAACGGTGCCAGTTACGAAGACGTTGCCCGCGCTGGTGGTGGTATTGTATCCACCGTAAAGGCCACTCGCCGTGCCACAGAGCAGGAATTGCTAGCAGACGCCCTTACCCGCGTTGATGCACTTATTGCTGAAGGTGTCACGCTGATCGAAGTAAAATCCGGTTACGGGTTGGACACCGAAACTGAACTCAAAATGCTGCGCGTTGCGCGCGAGATTGCACGCGCGCGCGCAGTAGACGTGCGCACCAGTTTCCTTGGCGCCCATGCGGTGCCGCCTGAATTTGCGGGCAAACCGGACGCCTACATTGATGACATCTGCATCCCGACCCTGCGCGCGGCCCACGCTGAGGGTTTGGTCGATGCCGTTGACGGGTTCTGCGAAGGCATCGCCTTTGACACGGCCCAGATCGCCCGTGTCTTTGACGTCGCGGTTGAACTTTGTTTGCCGATTAAAATTCATGCCGAACAACTGTCCAATATCGGCGGCACGCAACTGGCCGCAAAATACGGGGCACTTAGCGCGGACCACGTCGAATATGCGACGGACGCCGACGCGCAGGCCTTGGCCAAGTCGGGAACAATAGCCGTTGTTCTGCCCGGCGCGTTTTACACTCTGCGCGAAACCCAAGCACCCCTGATTGCCTCGTTTCGCGACCACGGCGTACCAATGGCATTGGCCACCGATTGCAACCCAGGCTCCTCGCCATTGGCCTCCCCATTGTTGGCGATGAACATGGCCTGCACCCTGTTTCGCATGACCCCGCTCGAGGCATTGCTAGGCATGACAGCCCATGCAGCGGCGGCTTTGGGCGCGCCTGATCGCGGACGCATCACTGCAGGGGCACGCGCCGATTTATGCATCTGGAACGCAGCACATCCATCAGAACTCGCCTACCGCATCGGGTTCAATCCACTTCACCAACGCATCTTTAAGGGCTCGCTATGACAATCACGCTTACACCGGGTGCGGCCACTTTGGCACAACTGCAAGACATCTGGGCAAACAACAAAGCTGTCGTATTGCACGCTTCATCGCACAAAGGGATCAAAGCTGCCCAAGCGCTTGTCGCATCAGCGGCAGCGGGCGAGACTGCGGTTTACGGCGTCAACACAGGCTTTGGCAAACTCGCCAGCGTCAAAATCGCGGCCAAAGATGTGGCAACGCTTCAGCGCAATCTGATCCTGTCTCATTGCTGCGGTGTCGGTGAACCGCTGGACGATGCGACAACACGACTGATGATGGTTTTGAAACTACTGTCACTGGGGCGCGGTGCATCTGGCGTGGCCAGGACGACGGTTGAGATTATTCAAGACATGCTCGCCCACGGCGTCACACCTGTAATCCCAAGCCAGGGATCAGTTGGCGCATCCGGCGATCTGGCACCGCTCGCGCACATGGCCGCCGCGATGATCGGTGAAGGCGAAGCGATGTTTAAAGGCATCCGCATGCCCGCCGCTGACGCATTGGCAAAAGCCGGCATCACTGCAATCGTATTGGGCGCAAAAGAGGGCCTCGCGCTGATCAATGGCACGCAATTCTCTACCGCCTGTGCGCTGGTGGGCTTGTGGGGGGCGTGGCGCAATGCGGCGACCTGCGTGCTGACTTGTGCGCTGTCCACGGACGCGATCATGGGCTCCACTGCCCCGCTTGAGGACGCGATCCACACCTTACGCGGTCACGCGGGTCAGATTGCCGTGGCCCGCGCCCAACGTGGGCTTATGAAAGGGTCAGAAATCCGTGAAAGCCATGTGGAGGGCGACACCCGCGTGCAAGACCCTTACTGCATTCGCTGCCAACCGCAGGTGACAGGTGCAGCAATGGACCTACTACATTTTGCAGGACGTACGCTTGAAATCGAGGCAAACGCTGTCACAGACAACCCGCTTGTGTTGGTTGATGAGGGTTTGATCGTGTCGGGTGGGAACTTTCACGCTGAACCTGTTGGCTTTGCCGCAGACCAAATCGCGGTTGCCATCTCGGAGCTGGGCGCAATTGCACAACGGCGTGTGGCCTTGATGGTCGATCCGACCTTGTCGTTTGATTTGCCGCCCTTCCTGACACCTGATCCAGGCCTGAATTCCGGCCTGATGATCGCCGAAGTTACCACCGCAGCCCTGATGAGTGAGAACAAGCACCTCGCCAACCCTTGCACCACTGACAGCACGCCGACTTCTGCCAACCAAGAAGACCACGTCAGCATGGCCGCCCATGCCGCGCGACGTTTATTGCGGATGAACGCAAACCTGAATG
>JAHBAO020000430.1 GCA_018500065.2 Octadecabacter sp.
CAGCGGCGCGCGCCATTGCGGGCAGGTGCAGCACCAGATTGGTCGACCCACCCGTTGCCATCAACCCCACAAGGCCGTTCACAAAGGCCTTTTCGTCGAGGATATCGGACACTGGGGTGTATTCATTGCCGAGTGCCGTGATTTGCAACGCGCGCTTGGTGGCCTGAATGGTCAGTTCTTCACGCAGGTCTGTGTGCGGGTTCACAAAGGACGCACCGGGCAGGTGTAGCCCCATGAATTCCATCAACATCTGGTTGGTGTTGGCGGTGCCGTAGAACGTGCAGGTGCCTGGACCGTGGTAGGACGCCATTTCGGCCTTCATCAACGCGGCGCGGTCAATGTTGCCCTTGGCGAACTCTTGACGGACGCGTGCTTTTTCATCGTTGGGCAAGCCAGATGTCATCGGGCCAGCGGGTACAAACATGCCTGGGATATAGCCGAACGTTGCGGCGGCTATGATCAAGCCGGGCACGATCTTATCGCAGACACCAAGATAAAGAGCTGAGTCAAACACGTTGTGAGACAGGCCAACACCTGCGGCAAGGGCGATCACATCGCGCGAGAACAGCGACAGCTCCATTCCCGTTTGGCCTTGGGTCACACCATCACACATAGATGGAACACCGCCTGCAACTTGGGCTGTGCCACCTGCGGCACGGGCTGCAGCGCGGATTTTGTCAGGGTAGGTTTCAAACGGTTGATGCGCGGATAACATATCGTTGTAGGCAGTGATAATGCCAATGTTGGGGGCTTTTTCAGCAACCAGTGCGGCTTTGTCATCGCCCATTGGGGCATAGGCGTGGGCTTGGTTGCCGCAGGTCAGGTGCGCGCGGCGTGGGCCTTCAGCGGCGGCGGCTGCCATGCGATCAAGGTAAATGCTGCGCGGGCCTTGGGAACGGGCGATGATACGGTCGGTAACGCGCGCGATGGTGGGATTAAGAGCCATGATGTCCTGCCAAATTCAGATTTCAGGCCTCCCATAGCACACTTAGTTAGCGCTAACAATGCGCGTTCTGTCACGCTCTCAACACGCAACTTCCCATCAATAACCTTTTGTAAACCACATTTCTGCCCCAACTCGCGGGCCATAAGAAAGGTGCCTCGTGGGGGGGCAAACAACTGGGCAAAGCCCCGGAGGATACAATGAAACTACTACTGAAAACCGTTGCATTTGGCGCGATTGCCGCCGCCCTGACAGCCTGTTCCGGTGTGGACACGGTGACACGAAACGTCCCGCTTGAGACACCACGCATTGGTGCGATTGCGCAGGCCGACGTCCTGCGGGACTATTCCCTTCACTCGGTTCGTTTCGCAGCACCTGCTGACATGCGGGTCTCAGAGGCCAACTCTTATTACCCGATTGCAGACGTTGTCTGGCGTGGCGACCCGCTGGGCAACCGCTTGGGACAGATTTCCGCGATCTTCCAGACGTCCATTCAAGCCGCAGGCGACACCCTTACGGGTGCCAAACCTGTGATTGTTGATGTGGAACTGGTCCGCTTTCATTCCCTGACAGAACGCACACGCTATTCTATTGGTGGTGTTCACTCGATCAAGTTTGATCTGACCGTTCGCGATGCGGAAACAGGTGAGGTGCTTGAGGCGACGCGCCGCATTGATGGCGACTTGGCGGCCCTTGGTGGATCCGCAGCGCTTGCCGCAGATAATGCAGGCCAAGGTCAGAAGGTTCGCATCACCGCGCATCTGACTCAGTTGTTCACACATGAGCTGACAGGTCTGAGCAACGCCGCAGAGAATGTGCAAGCGGGCAGCTGATCCGCTTTCCAACCTAAGATGAACCGTTTAAGGGGGCTGTATGACACAGCCCCCTGAACACGCCCCCGCCCCATATTCAATCGTTCGCCTGCTTCCCAAAGCGAAACCGCAAGTTATTCGCCACGGGTTTCCATGGATCTTTGCCAATGAGTTGGTGATGGATCGTCGCACGAAAGGCGCCACACCGGGCAGCCTTGTGGTGCTGGAAGATTCTGAACGCCGCCCACTTGGGCTTGGCACGATTAACCCGCTGTCAAAAATCGCCGTGCGTATGCTGGATTTCGACGCCGATGCCGTGATTGACCAAGCGTGGTTCAAAGCCAAGCTTGAACGCGCATTGCAGCACCGCGAGGCGTGCTATGATGAACCTTTCTACCGTTTGGTGCATGCTGAGGCGGACGGTTTGCCGGGTATCATCATTGATCGATTTGGCGATGTCGCCGTGATTCAGCCGAACGCAGCCTACGCCGAAACAATGATTGATATGATCGTCGCGGCCTTGGTTGAGGTCACGGGTGTTTCAACCGTGATTAAAAATGGCACCGGGCGCGCGCGCAGCCTTGAAGGGCTGAACGAGGAAATGGTCGTCGTGCAGGGCACAGCCCCCGATGGACCTGTTCCAGTACAAATGAATGGCGCGACCTATATGGCCGATGTCATGGGTGGCCAAAAGACGGGCCTTTTCCTAGATCAACGCCCAAATCACGCGTTCGCGGCTGGTTTGGCAAAAGGCGGAAAAGTGCTCGATGTGTTCAGCCATGTTGGTGGCTTTTCATTGGCCGCTTTGGCGAATGGTGCGGCCTCTGCGATGGCTGTTGATGGCTCTGAGCCTGCGTTGGAGCTGGCAAAGGCTGGGGCGGAAGCGTCAGGTGTTGCAGATAAGTTCGAGGTTCGTAAGGGCGATGCCTTTGTCGTTCTCGAAGATTTGGGCGAAAAAGGTGAGACGTTTGATGTGGTCGTGTGTGACCCACCAGCGTTTGCACCATCCAAGCAGACCGCCGAAAAGGGACTGCGCGCCTATGAACGTGTCGCACGCTTGGCTGCGCCATTGGTGAAAGAGGGCGGCTATTTGGTGCTGTGTTCCTGTTCCCATGCTGCCGACCTAAAGCGGTTTCGCGATGCATCCGCGCGTGGCATTGGCCGAGGTGGGCGCCGCAGCCAGTTGGTTTACACGGGGTCTGCTGGACCTGACCATCCATTGCTGCCGCAGCTGGCAGAAAGCGGTTACCTGAAGGCACTCGTCTTTAGACTATGAGAGTACTGATCGACGCCTGCGTTCTTTACCCGACCGTGATGCGGGAGGTTGTGCTGGGCGTCGCGCAACAAGGGCTGTTTGAACCACGCTGGTCACCCCGTATCTTGGAAGAATGGGCACGGGCCGCGCGCAAGATCGGGCCTGAGGGCGAAACGATCGCGCGGGGCGAGATCGCTGGCATTCAAGCGCGATTTCCACGCGCCGAGGTGAAGATCCCGCAAGGGGTGGAGGCGCGGCTCTGGTTGCCGGATCCGAATGATATTCATGTGCTTGCGGCCGCCGTTGGCTGTTCAGCAGATGCGATTATGACATTGAATGCAAAGGACTTTCCGCGCAGTGAGTTGTCGGACGAGGGCCTAGAGCGCGTTGATCCGGATGGGTTCTTGATTGGATTGGCAGTGGATTTCCCTGCGGCTGTGCAAACTGTGGCAGAGGCTGTTCTCGCCCAAGCGCGGCGGTTATCGGGGGAGCCTTGGGAGATGCGCAAACTCATGCGTAAGGCGCGCCTGCCACGTTTGGGAAAGCTGCTCGGTTAGCGCTTTAGGGATTTAAGAACAAAAGAAGCGGATTTCAGGCGTTCCACTTCGCCTCATTGGCCTCAATCGCGGCGATGCGTTCGGGCGTTTTGGGGTGGCTGAGGAGCCACGCCGGTTGGGATGCGCCATGTGCGCCGGTGAGCTGTTCAAGTTTTGTGAACAGATCTTTTTGTGGCTGCACACCGATGCCGGCCTTGATCAGAAGGGCAGAGGCGTAGGCGTCTGCTTCATATTCATCCGAGCGCGACAGACGCGCCATGAGCATAGACATCGCGGCATTCGCGATCATCGGGCCGATGCCGGGGATAAAACGGGACAGGACCATCGCCAGCGCCGTACGCAGGGCGTTTTGGCCGGAAAAGTCGATCATACGGCGGCGCGAATGGCCCAAGGCGACGTGGCCAAGTTCGTGCGCGATGACGGAGGCCATTTCATCGGCAGTGACCGCGCCGTCTTTGTATTTATTGAAAAACCCACGCGTGATGAAGATGCGCCCATCCGGGGCGGCGAGGCCGTTCACCGGTTCGATTTCGTAGATGTGGACCTTTATGCGCGGCAATTCGACCACATCGGCCATTTGCGCCGTGAGGTGGCGAAGGCGCGCGTCGGCCAGTTCGGTAGATTTTTCATCCAATTCGCGCGCCAGCCGCCACGCGGAAAGGCGATACATGACAATGCCGTAACCAATGGCGAGCAGGATGGGGAGAAACTTGAGCATGGGATAGATATGGGGCCTCGTGCCCTACCTGACAAGCAGGTCAAGCGGGTGGCGCGAAAGGCGTTCGCAACCTGTGTCCGTGACCAGCACCGAGTGGCCCAACGTCATCGCCGCGCCGACGTCGCTGTCCATCAGGATCATATGTAAGAAAAACACCTGATTGCGCTGCATGAGTAGGGGATTACCTTCGTAAAACATTGGAAAATCCACCCAGATCGGATTGTAAACCGCGCCCATGCCATAACCGCAGGCCTGAAGTTGCGCATGAGAAAACCCGTGAGCGTCAAACACACGGGCATGGGCTGCATAGACATCGCCCATCGGTGCGCCAGGTTTGATGGCGTCTTCGCAGGCTTCAAGTGCTTCTGCTGCGGCGGCGTGCATGCGGATGTGGGTGTTTGAGGGGGTGCCCGTCAGCACTGTCCGCATCATCGCGGCGTGATACCGCGCGTATGCCCCCGACCACTCCAGCGTCAGTTGGTCTTGGGCCTCAAGATGGCGGCGACCGGAGAAATACCGGCAAAGCAATGCGCCCGCACCAGAGCCGATGATAAATTCATTGCCTGCGTAGTCACCACCGCCTTTGAAGACTGCGCCTTGCATCGCGGCAAGGATGTCGCCCTCAAATGCACCTGCGTGGGTGATGGCGAGGGCGGCGTCCAGCGCATCATCGGACAAGGCAGCGGCGGTGCGATGCATCACGACTTCGGCCGGGGATTTGACGCGGCGCAGGGCACGGATCAGGTTTGAGTGATCTTGCAGACCGGGGAGTGTGGCGCGCAGGCGTTGGCCGTTGAAGTCTGTCAGCCCCGCCGTATCACTTTCATACCCGATCGTGCCGCTGACATTGAGATCAGCCAACAAGCGCGAAAGGTCTTGGGCAGGATCACACCCTTCGAACTCGGGCCAGATGTGGATGTGATCGTCGGATAGGGTCGAGGTGTGCCGCGCTTGGCGCAGGTCGGGCATCCGCGTCAGCAGGTGAATCTCGCCCGTCGCGGTGAGCACCATCGTTTGAAACATCGCGAAGCCGAATGTGTCATAGCCAGTGAGCCATAGGTGGCTTTCGGGTGCAAAAAGTAACACGGCATCAAGACCCGCGGCCTGTACTGCTTGGGTGGCGCGAGATTGGCGGGCGGCGAATTCGGGGGCATCGAAATGTAAAGTCATGGCGCGACGCTGTGCTGAAATCAGCGTTCCGTCAAGTGAGCAGCTTCATTCCACGCGTGATGCCATCAAGGGTCATAGGAACCATACGGCCCGCGCCGAAGATTTGGTCGATCATTTGGATGGATTGTGTGTAGGGCCAGTAGCGTTCATCAAGCGGGTTCAGCCACAGATGGTTCGGCCATTGGTCGCGTGCGCGTTCCAACCAGGTTTGACCGGCTTCTTGATTGTAGTGTTCATTCGCGCCACCGACATAGGCGATTTCATAGGGCGACATCGACGCATCCCCGACGAATATGCATTTGTAATCAGATCCGTAGGTGCGCAGGATGTCCCATGTCGGGGTTTGCGCGTCCCAACGGCGGCGGTTGTCGCGCCACACGCCTTCATAAAGGCAATTGTGGAAATAGAAGTGTTCGAAATGTTTGAACTCGGACTTCGCGGCGCTGAACAATTCCTCAACCAGCTTGATATGCGGGTCCATTGAACCGCCGATATCAAGGAACAACAGAACCTTCACGGCATTGCGCCGCTCGGGGCGGGTTTGCACATCAAGGTAGCCGTGCTCTGCTGTGGCGCGGATTGTGCCGTTCAGGTCAAGCTCTTCGGCGGATCCATCGCGGGCCCAGTTGCGCAGACGTTTAAGGGCTATCTTGATGTTACGGGTGCCGATTTCAACACTGTCATCCAGATTGCGAAACTCGCGTTTGTCCCAGACTTTGACAGCGCGTTGGTGGCGCGATCCGTCTTGGCCGATGCGCACGCCTTCGGGGTTGTACCCGTAGGCGCCGAAAGGGGAGGTGCCAGCGGTGCCGACCCATTTGCTGCCCCCTTGGTGGCGGCCTTTTTGTTCCTCAAGCCGTTTCTTGAGGGTCTCCATGAGCTTATCAAATCCACCAAGCGCTTCGATTTCGGCTTTTTCTTTGGCACTGAGGTGCTTTTCAGCCATTTTCTTAAGCCAGTCGTGCGGGATGTCGACGGCGTCCATCACGGCCTTGGCCGGAATGGCCTCAAGGCCCTCAAAACTGGCAGCAAAGGCGCGGTCGAATTTGTCGATGTTGCGCTCGTCTTTGACCATGCAGGTGCGGGCGAGGAAATAGAATGCCTCGATGTCATAGGTCACAAGGCCCGCGTGCATGCCTTCCAGGAATGTCAGGTATTCGCGCAAAGAAACCGGCACGCCACCTCTTCGAAGCTGGTCGAAGAAGGGCAGAAACATCAGGCGTACATGCGGGTAATGATGATCATGGCAAACAAGCCGATGACGCCAAAGATCAAGGCAAAGACAGTTGCCCATTGCGCCAAATCAGCGATGTTTCCACCACGGGATTTGGCCCGATACGCCCCCAGCAATGCCCCTAAAACCAGACCGCCGAGTGGAAAAATCATGGGTTAGATTCCTTTGAGTGGATTAAGCGATGCGATTTCCCGCAGGCGCGCGCGAACATTGGCGTCCGCGCCAAATCCGTAGCGTGCCCAACCCAAAGAGTCCATGCGAACTGCGCTGGTTTCAGATGTTCTTCCGGTCATTTCTAGCGCCTCAGCTTTGAACATCATCAACGTCGCAAGGAGGGCCGCATTTTCATGGGCCGCAGCGATTGGCATCGCGTTGTCCACAAGGTTCAGCACCGTTGCTCCATCGCCCGCAGACAGGGCAAAGGCGGCCAGTTGGACAGAAACATGCGCTGCATGCAGGCGGGTTTCGGATGAGCGGTTATAGATGCGTAGGGCTTCGTTGAATGCGGCGAGCGCGACATCGCTGTTATAACCGACGTTCAGGCGGCCAAAAGCATAATGGGCAAATCCATCGCGAGGGCCATCCCAGTTCATTGCACCAGCAAGGCTCACTGCCTGTAGCGCTGCATTGCGGCGGCGGTTGCCAGAGGATCCAGCGGTCAGCGCAGTTTCGATATTTTCAATCCAATTGCGCGTGGTGTCGTTGCGTGGCCGTGCCGTACGGCTGTCACCTGCAGGGTTGAGACGCGACAGGACCGGATCAAGGCGCGCGGCCACTTCGCCGCGTGACATACCGTTGCGCAGGGCAGGGTCGTAATAGGCCCGCAGGATCAGCATATCGAACGAGGTCAGAACTGCATGAATGTTGTCGTCGTTGAATACAGAATCCGACAAACGGTATAAATCGTTAAGCGGGCCGAGGGCTTGCGCGAGCTCTTCGTGCAAACAATCGCGGATTTCTTGAGGCGCTACATCGGATGGCACGAACACAGCCGCACGGTCGCGGCGCTCTAATGTTGTCCAGTCCACAGTCGGCGTGCGGCGCACGGTTTTGAATTCTTCCCAAGACGAAACGCGCGGCACAACGAAACAGGCCGCACGTGGCACGGCTGCGTTCAAGACTAAACGCGGGATGGCTTCGACGGTGATAGATGCGGTTTCAGCGCCCGTCATGAAGATGTCGATGTCAGCTTCGTTGCGCAGGCGGCCAAGCAGGGCACGCAAGTCAGGTGTCAGGCTTGGGGGAATATCGCCCGTAACGCGCACCGAAATCGGCGCTTCAAAACGGGTAAGACGTGCCACAGGGCGACCACTTTCCATACGGAACGCGAGGTCCATAAAATCTTTGCCGATTTCGCGGTTAGACCGCGTCGGTGTGTTCACGCGACTGCCAGCGAAGGACCGCATAGGCGGCAAACTGTCTTGCAGACCCATTGTGCGGGTCGGCAGGGTCGGGGATTGGGGCACAGGGGTACAAGCGGTCATAAACATGACCGACAAAGCCAAAAGGCGACGCAACGTACGGTTCATGTGGTTCCCCACAGTCTCGCACGACCAGATGGGCCGTAAGGATCAATACCAGAGGGATCAACGCAATCTGCGCTGGCCTTAATAAAGGTCAGTTCTTCGGTCCGCATCTTACGCGCCCGGACATCTTCGGTCCGTGACTTACGATGCGTTGAGACCGGCATTTTTGCCTTGGTCAACTTTGCTCTCCTTTTAACTCAGTCCTGAACCTGCCAGCGGACTGAGGCCCGAGTTGGTGCGAAATTGGGCAATTCCGCGACGCAACGTAAGACACGTTAGTTAAAAGGGATTTAGGGGGGGCTTTGCGCTACAAATCTTCACACGGCGCGCAAATGGCGGCGCGGTGTGATTCAAAAGACTCAATAGGTTAGTAGGCATTGTTGATGTTGGCACAAGATGTGGGATCAGACCTTCTTCTGAAGGTCTGGATTCAAAGTTTCTGGGAAAATTTGGGTGCTAGCGTTGGCCGCGGGCCATAAACGCCAAACGCTCAAACAAATGCACATCCTGTTCGTTCTTCAACAATGCGCCATGCAACTTGGGTAGGGCAGACGCACCATCGCGTTTCAGGTCGTCTGCGGTCAGGTCTTCTGCCAGCAACAACTTTAGCCAATCCAGTACTTCAGATGTGCTCGGCTTCTTCTTGAGCCCTTGCTGGTCACGCACCTCGTAAAATTGCGTCAACGCGGTCGTTAATAGAGCGTCTTTGATTCCGGGGTGGTGGACCTCCACGATCTTGCGCATCGTGTCGATGTCGGGAAAGCGGATGTAGTGAAAGAAACAGCGGCGCAAAAACGCGTCGGGCAGTTCTTTTTCGTTGTTGGAGGTTATGATCATGATCGGGCGTTGCTTTGCCTTTACGGTCTGGCCAGTTTCGTAAACGTGGAATTCCATCCGGTCGAGTTCTTGCAAAAGATCATTGGGGAATTCGATGTCGGCTTTGTCGATCTCGTCAATTAACAGCACGACACGGCCATCAGCCTCGAATGCCTGCCAAAGTTTGCCGCGTTTGATGTAGTTGGCGACATCGTTGACCTTTTCGTCCCCAAGCTGACTGTCACGCAATCGGCTTACGGCGTCATATTCATACAGGCCTTGTTGGGCTTTGGTCGTGGATTTGATATGCCACTCGATCATCGGCAGCCCCAGCGCCGCACTCACCTGCCGCGCGAGTTCGGTTTTTCCAGTGCCGGGTTCGCCTTTTACCAACAGCGGGCGCTCAAGCGTGACGGCGGCGTTGACCGCGACCGTTAAGTCGTCTGTTGCGACGTATGAATCTGTTCCGGTAAAACGCATAAGTGGCCTGTTCGTCATGAATTTCTATGATGTTAACGGTATCATCCCATTGCGCGGCTTCAACCCATGAATAGTTGATCTACTAAGGGGGTGACAGCATGCGCATGAGGGGGTAAAGGAAGCGCAAAGGGGGGGATATTAGTGTCAAACGAGCGAAATTCATCCACGTCGACCACCTCTAAGGGAGCGAAAATGAAGGCAGAAATATTTTTGCCGGACGATTATGTTCCGGCTGATTCCGAACCATTCATGAACGACAAACAGGTGGAATATTTCCGCCGCAAGTTGATGAACTGGCGCGGTGAAATCCTTGAAGACAGTCGCGACACCATTGAGGCGATGAAGGATGGCACACGTAACATCCCTGATGTTGCCGACCGCGCGTCTGAGGAAACGGATCGGTCGTTGGAGTTGCGCACGCGCGACCGCGAGCGCAAGCTTGTCGCCAAGATTGATGGGGCCCTGCGCCGTATCGATGAAGGTGAGTTCGGGTACTGCAGCGTGACGGGCGACCCGATCAGCCTTAAGCGCCTAGATGCGCGCCCCATCGCGACCATGAGCCTTGAAGCGCAAGAGCGCCACGAGCGTCGTGAGAAAATTCATCGCAACGACTGAAACGACTGATAGGGACTTACCTTGCAAGATCGTGAAACAGAATTCAGCGGCGGCTCCAACAGGGGCCGCCGCATTTGTATTATTGGTGGCGGTATTGGCGGGCTGACGGCGGCGCTGGCCTTTGCGCGCAGTGGCGCTGAGGTGGAATTACACGAACAAGCCCCCGCGTTCACAGAAGTCGGGGCAGGTTTGCAGATCACGCCCAATGGCGCACGCGCGCTTGAAGCTTTGGGGCTGGGTGGCGCACTTGCCGCGGCAGGTATCGCCGCGCTGGCCGTGGAGCCGATGGACGCGATTTCGGGCCGCGCAGTCACCCGGTTTGATCTGACGGGGCTGGCAAAACCGCCGTATCGGTTCTTCCATCGTGCTGATCTGATTGCTGTTCTTGTCGAAGGCTGTCGACAGGCGGGTGTTGTTCTTCGTCTTGGCTCGAAGGTGAATACGGCTGATTTGGACGCTGATCTGGTGGTCGGGGCCGAAGGTATCCATTCGCAAACACGTACGGCATTGAACGACGTGCAACAGCCATTCTTTACAGGGCAGGTTGCGTGGCGTGCCTTGGTGGACGCACCGGACGCTGACCCTGTGGCGCGTATCTGGATGGCGCCCGGACGCCATGTTGTGACCTATCCGGTATCTGGTGGGCGGTTGAACGTTGTTGCTGTGCAAGAACGTCAGCAGTGGGCTGCTGAAGGGTGGGCGCACCAAGATGAGGCAGGCAATTTGCGCCAAGCGTTTCGCAATACATCTGGCCGCTTAACCGGTATCTTGGGGCAGGTGGATGAGGTACACCTTTGGGGGTTGTTCCGCCATCCGGTGGCTGAAACTTGGGGGCGCGACGGGGTTTGTATTCTTGGGGATGCAGCACACCCGACGTTGCCGTTTTTGGCGCAGGGCGCGAACTTGGCGATTGAAGATGCGTTCGTTTTGGCACGGTGTTGTCGTGACGCGGATGATATCGAGGCGGCGTTGAAATCTTATGAAGCCTTACGCAAACCCCGTGTTACCCGCGCAATCAACGCAGCGAACGCGAATGCGCGCAAGTATCACCTGTCAGGTGGTGCGCGAACTTTGGCGCATACAGCCTTGAAAGTTATGGGAAAAGTTGCGCCCAATGCGTTCATGAACCGCATGAATTGGCTTTATGGGCATGACGTCACCAAATAGATCAGGCGTCGAGGTCTACCCAGACAGGCACGTGGTCGGACGGTTTTTCTTTGCCGCGAACGTCGCTTTCGATCCAGCAGTCCTTCAATAGGTCAGCGCATTGATTTGACAGCAAAAAATGGTCGATACGAATGCCGTCATTGCGATCCCAGGCGCCAGCTTGATAGTCCCAGAATGAATAATGGCCCGCACCTTGATGGCAGGCGCGAAACGCTTCTGTGAAACCTAAGTTCAAGAGGCGGCGAAACGCGGCGCGACTTTCGGGGCGAAACAAAGCGCCGTCAGCCCATGCTTGCGGGCGCTTCGCGTCTTCTGGTTGCGGGATTATGTTGTAATCTCCGGCCATTAGGAAGGGTTCTTCAAGTAACATCAGCGCTTCGGCGCGGGCCTTTAGGCGTTCCATCCAGCGCAGTTTGTAGTCGTATTTCGGGCCAGGTGCAGGGTTGCCGTTGGGCAGGTACAACCCGCACACGCGCACGGCTTTTTCACCGATCACAGTGGCCTCAATGTAGCGGGCCTCAATGTCATCGACACCTTCACGGCCCGCACCCTCGGCGTCTGGCAAGCCGCGCGTGATGTCTTCGAGGGGGAGTTTGGACAGGATCGCGACGCCGTTGAAGCCTTTTTGCCCATGTGTTTCAACGGTGTACCCGAGGTTTTCAAAGTGTTCGCGCGGGAAGCCCTCGTCGACGGACTTGATTTCTTGTAGCAGCGCGACATCGGGTTTGGAGGCTTCCAACCAGTCCGTCAACGCGCCGATGCGGGCCTTAACGCCGTTGATATTGAATGTCGCGATTTTCATGGATCAGCCCCCGAATTGTAGGGATGTTTTGCACGTCAAATCCGCCGTGCACAACCCGTTCACATTGCGCACACATCCCGTACAGAGCCGGTATGTACACTTTGGCTTACATCGAGAAGCTTACACCACACCCGCACGAACTACTGGCATTGGGGTTTTCAATCACAAACCGCGCGCCGATCAGTTCCTCAGTAAAATCAATTGTCGCGTCTGTCAGAAACGGCAGGGACACTGTGTCGATGATCACCTTTTCGCCGGACCCTTCGAGGACGAGATCTTCGTCTTTGGGCGCGTCGAGGTCAATTTCATATTCAAAACCGGAACAACCGCCGCCCTTAACGCCAATGCGTAGGGCTTTGCCGCTGGCGTTGGCACCGATTTCGGCCAAACGTTCAAATGCGCGGACGGTCACTTTGGGGGGCAGGGTCAACATGATTGCAGCCTTTAGGTTGGGCGTTGATGCCAATATAGGGGGGGGAGGCCCGTGCAGCAAGACATGCGCACAAGTAAGATGAGGCGCGACAAGGCAGTGTCGCCGCGAATTGATTGGGACAGAGATGACAGCAGCGTATGCGTGCAGTCCGGTGCAAAGCCGTGGGCGGTTGTATCCGGAAGACGAAAGCGAGTTTCGCTCGCCGTTTCAGCGGGACCGCGACCGGATTATTCATGCGTCGGCGTTTCGCCGACTGAAACATAAGACCCAAGTGTTCGTTGAGCATGAGGGCGATTATTTTCGCACGCGGCTGACGCATTCTATTGAAGTGGCGCAAGTGGCGCGCACGATTTCGGGCGTTTTGGGTTTGAATGCAGAACTGACCGAGGCCGTGGCCTTGGCCCACGACCTTGGCCACACGCCGTTTGGACATACGGGTGAAGATGCTTTGTCAGAGTTGATGCAGCCCTACGGCGGGTTTGATCACAACGCCCAAGCGATCCGGATTGTCACCTCGCTAGAGCGTCATTATGCGGAATGGGACGGGCTGAATCTGACCTGGGAGACGTTAGAGGGCATTGCCAAGCATAACGGGCCAGTGAATGCGCCGGTGCCTTATGCGCTGGAAGAATATAACGCACGGTACGATCTTGAGTTGGGCACCCACGCGAGCGCTGAGGCGCAAGTCGCGGCGTTGTCTGACGATATTGCCTACAATCACCACGACATTCATGACGGATTGCGGGCCGAACTTTTTGGTACGGATGATTTGTTGCAGCTGCCCATCGTTGGCGATTGCTTTCGCGAGGTGGATGCAAAGTATCCGGATTTGAATTATTACCGTCGCCGCCATGAAGCGTTGCGGCGGTTTTTTGGCGTGTTGGTGGAGGATGTCATTGCCGTCAGCCGCACCAACCTTGAGGTTTTGGGCCCCAAGACCTGCGCGGATATTCGCGGAGCAGGGCGGATGATGGTACAGTTTTCGCCAGCCCTTTGGGCGGATCTTAAGGTGGTGCGTAAGTTTCTGTTTAAACAGATGTATCGCGCGCCAAGCGTGGTGAAAATGCGGACCGAGGTGACGCAAGTTGTCGAGGACCTGTTCCCACTGTTCATGGCTGACCCAAGCCATTTGCCAAAGCAATGGCGCAAGGATGTGGCCGATGCGAATGGGGAAACCGCGCTGGCGCGGATTGTATCGGACTACATTTCGGGGATGACGGACCGCTTTGCTTTGGAAACCCACGCGCGGCTGGTGGGGTAGTGCTGCGCAGGTCATGCAACGCGCGTTGACGTAGAACGCCGAGGTGCTAAACGGGCAGTTCTTAGAAGGAAAAAACCATGAACCTGTTTGCCGACATACGTGCGCTTGTGATCGACTGTTTGACTGAGCTGACTTCCGAGGGCGTTTTGCCCGCTGGATTGGCGTTTGATAACGTCGCGGTAGAGCCGCCACGAGACGCCAGTCACGGCGACATGGCGACGAATGCGGCGATGGTGTTGGCCAAGCCTGCGGGCGCCAAGCCACGCGATATTGCGGATACACTGGCGGCAAAGCTTGCGGCTGATGCGCGGATCGTCAGCGCCGAGGTCGCAGGGCCGGGGTTCTTGAACCTGCGCTTGGCGCATGATGTTTGGGCGGGCGTTGTGCGCTCAGCCCTAACGGACGCTGATTTCGGGCGGTCCACTTTGGGTGCTGGCAAGAAGATGAACGTGGAATATGTGTCCGCGAACCCGACCGGACCGCTGCATGTGGGCCACACCCGCGGAGCGGTGTTTGGCGATGCTTTGGCGTCCTTGCTGGATTACGCGGGCTATGACGTGACGCGGGAATACTACATCAACGACGGTGGCGCGCAGGTCGATGTTTTGGCGCGCTCTGTTTATTTGCGGTATTTAGAAGCGCACGGGCAGGAGGTTACATTTGAGGATGGAACTTATCCGGGCGATTACTTGATTGCAGCTGGTGAGGCGCTGAAAGCCAAGGTGGGCGATGCCTACGTTGGCAAGGGTGAAGAGGTCTGGCTTGAGGATGTGCGCGCGTTCGGGACCGAAGCCATGATGGACATGATCCGCGAGGATCTGGCGTCGATTGGCGTGAAGATGGA
>JAHBAO020000110.1 GCA_018500065.2 Octadecabacter sp.
CAAGGAATTCACAGGTATTTCTGACCCCTATGACGTGCCTGTTGATCCAGAGCTCAGTGTTCAGACCGAGAATATTGACGTCGACAACTGCGCGCATCAAGTGATCCTGAAGCTAGAATCAATGGGTTTGATCGCGGCGGGTTAAGCAACAAAAGCCCCTTTCTGCCTCACGGCAACATATTGTTATTAGGGCGTAATATTGACCTATTACGCCCTTTTTCTTTGCGCAATATGCCACAGTCCGAGGTGGAAAACCGGAGCCTTAAACCATTCACCACCCTGGTCCCGATCGCCTATGACGGATGTATAATCGTGGCGCTGGGTGCCGCGAAACCAGCATCGCTAAATAATCTCATCCTCGTCAAACAGCGGCGAGTTTTCCAGCTGAACGGTCAGATCCTCAACCGCTTGGGCGGGGTCATCATGGCTCACTTCGGCCACGTGAAAAATCGCGTCGCCCTCGTTTACAATCGGCATGACTGCGCGCCCGACGATAATCCCGTCGAAGGCCGCAACCAGATCCACTTCGCTTTCACCAAACGGGTCAGACACTGTGGCCAGCACATCGCCGGCCTCAACCACATCGCCATCGCCGCGATAGGTGCGCAACAGCCCACCCGCTGGGGCGCGCAACCACTTGCTCGACTGACAATAAAGCGGCGTGACCTTGGCCTTCGCGATGCCTTTGGCGGGCAACATATCCATATTCCGCAAGACCCGCAGAATACCTGCGACCCCTGCCCGCGCCGCCATCTCGTCAAACCGCAGCCCTTCACCGGCTTCATACAACAGCACATCAACGCCAGCGTCTTTGGCTTCCGCACGCAGGCTGCCTTCGCGCAGGCTTGATGTCAAAATAACAGGCGCACCAAACACCTCCGCCAACGCGCGCGTGCGCGTGTTGCCCGCGCTGACCCGCACCTGCGGCAGGTTGGTGCGATGCACCGCAGCCGAATGCAGATCAATGCCAAGATCGCAGCGTTTCACCACCTTATCCAAAAATATCCCCGCCAGCCGCGACGCCAAAGACCCCGCAGGCGAGCCTGGAAAAGAGCGGTTCAAATCGCGGCGATCTGGCAAATACCGCGATCGGTTGTGAAACCCAAACGCGTTCACAATCGGCACCACCATCAACGTACCGCGCAAACCGGCCAACAAATCAGACTGCAAAAGGCGGCGCACAATCTCAACGCCCATAACTTCGTCGCCATGAACCGCCGCACTGACAAACACTGTCGGTCCGGCCTTCTTGCCGTGAATAACATGCACCTTCAGGTCAATCGGCGTGTGGTCAGACAACACAGACACCGGCACATCGACCGTGCGTCGCGTGCCGCCGTCAATCACTTCTCCGGCAAATTCAAATGGTTTACGGTTGGGCATGACACGTCCTTTGGTTCCCCGCCAGTGACGTCATAACCTCAACAAACGCAAGTCTTAGTGCACCGTCACAGGTTGCATATCGTTCTGGCGCGCCAAAACGAACGCCATTTGGCGGTCGGCAACCAGCGCAAGCTGTTGCCCGTCACTGTCATGCACTGCAAACAGCTGTTCACGGTCACCCGCGGCCTCGCGGACATCATCGGGCAGCCCAGCAACATCAACGGACTTCACGTAAACAACGCGATCCCCCAGATCGGCAAAATTGAATTTCGTATCCATGTCTTAGCCCTTCCTGATGTTGATTTTCTGAACCACCGAATCCGGCACAGCGCGTGTCAGATCGACATGCAGCAACCCGTTTTCCGTGACTGCCTCGCCCACATCGACCCCTTCGGCCAACACGAATGATCGCTGAAACTGACGCGCTGCGATTCCACGGTGCAAAAATACGCGCCCCTCGCTGTCATCACGCTGGCGCCCACGGATCACCAGTTGATTGTCCTCAACGGTGATCGCCAATTCGTCATCGCCAAACCCCGCCACGGCAAGCGTGATACGGTAGGACGTCTGCGACGTTTGTTCAATGTTATAAGGGGGATAGCTGTCATTTCCGGACTTGGCAGTCCGTTCTACCAGCCGTTCCAGTTCTTCAAATCCAAGAAGGAACGGGTGCGTTCCCAAGGTCAATTTTGTCATGCGACACGTCCTTATCTTAAGCGACCGTCAATCAAGCGGCCCCATTATGGCGACCATATCGAAAATATGGGGTCCAAAGGGTTGCGATGCAAGGTCACAGGGTACGGTTTTCCTTTGAGAAATCAGGTTTCGCGCTTACATTCACGGCTCAAGCTCCTAGCAGACCAGTCAGATCGGACGTACAATGAACAGCAGCGCGCGTATGGAACAGCTTGAGGTTTTGCGCGTCCAGCTTGGCGTCTTGCGCCAAGAACACCGCGATCTTGATGACGCCATTCACGCGCTTCAAGAAACCGGCAAGTCCGACATGCTGACGATCAAACGCCTCAAAAAGCAAAAGCTCGGCCTGAAAGACAAGATCGCTGTTTTAGAAGACCGAATTACGCCAGACATTATCGCCTGATTGCACCCTGCCGTGGGCGCGCTATAACGTCCCCTTACGATATGAGGCGCAACAATTATGACCCCTACCGTTGGCATTATTATGGGCAGCCAGTCCGACTGGCCCACCATGCGCGAAGCAGCGACGCTTCTGGACGAGCTTGGCATTGCGTACGAGGCCAAAATCGTCTCCGCGCACCGCACACCTGACCGCCTTTGGACCTACGGCAAAGACGCCGCGGGCCGTGGCCTTCAGGTGATCATTGCTGGCGCTGGCGGTGCTGCGCATCTTCCGGGCATGATGGCGTCCAAAACCCGCATCCCTGTGGTCGGCGTGCCGATCCAGACCAAGGCCCTGTCTGGCGTCGATAGCCTCTATTCCATCGTGCAAATGCCCAAAGGCTTCCCCGTCGCAACAATGGCCATCGGCGCTGCTGGCGCGGCCAACGCCGCCCTCATGGCCGCTGGTATCCTTGCCCTGCATGATCCAGATCTCGCCCAGCGCCTCGATGCTTGGCGTGACGCCCTCTCAGCATCAATACCGGATGACCCATCTGATGACTAATCCCCTCAAAACCGGCGCAACCATCGGCATTCTTGGCGGTGGCCAGTTGGGTCGCATGCTGTCTGTCGCCGCCTCTCGCCTTGGCTTCAAAACCTGCATCTTTGAACCACAGCTAGACTGCCCCGCGTCCCACGTCGCCCACACCCACATCATGGCCGACTATTCTGACACCGCCGCGCTGACCAAATTCGCCAACGCTTGCGATGTGATCACATTTGAGTTTGAAAACATCCCCACCGAAGCGCTGGATGTGATCGAAGCCCTCACCCCGATCCATCCAAACCGCGATGCGCTTGCCACCTCGCAAGACCGCTTTCTCGAAAAGAACTTCCTTACCCGCATCGGCCTGACCACCGCGCCCTATGCAGCAGTCGACACCGCCGAAGGGCTGGAACAGGCTATCGACCAAATCGGCACCCCCGCCATCCTGAAGACCCGACGTTTGGGCTATGATGGCAAAGGTCAAGCGCGCCTGATGTCGCCAGATGATGCGGACCAAGCCATTACCGACATGGCTGGTGCACCCGCCGTCTATGAAGGGTTCATTGACTTCTCGATTGAGGTGTCAGTGATCGGAACCCGCAGCGCGGACGGCGCGATATCCTGCTTTGATCCCGGTGAAAACGTCCACAAAGACGGCATCTTGCACACCACCACTGTGCCCGCCAATCTCACACCGTCCCAACGCACCGATGCCGTACTCCTGACGGCCAACATCCTGAACGCGCTGGATTATGTCGGCACGATGGGCGTCGAACTCTTCGTCACGCCAAACGGCTTTATCGTCAACGAAATCGCCCCGCGCGTTCACAATTCCGGCCACTGGACCCAAGCGGCCTGCGCTGTAGATCAGTTCGAACAGCACATCCGCGCCATCGCAGGCTGGCCCTTGGGCGATGGCAGCCGTCACTCAAACGCCGTGATGGAAAACCTCATCGGCGACGACGTGGTCCGCATCCCCGAGATCGCAAAAACCAATACTGCGATCCATATGTACGGCAAAGCCGACGCCAAGAAGGGCCGCAAGATGGGCCACATCAACACGATCACAGGCCCCGCTACCTAAGCGCGGCCCCTGTTTGCCTTTGTTTCAAAAATATCCCGGGGAGCGCGCAGCGCGGGGCAGCGCCCCTTTTATTGAAACCCGAACATCACACCGCTCAGGGTCAGGCCCCGGTCAAACTGTCCGTCCTTCAAGAACGCCATCGCCTGACGCATCACCAGTGGATTGTTCATCATAAACGTATGCGTCACAGGCAATGTCAGGTGATCCAGCATGCCCTCCAGCCGCGTTGACGCGACCGAAACCTTGCCATCATCCGCCCCGTCAATCAGGCTGGAATAATAGGCATTCAGCGATCGGTCTCCGGCAACAATTCCCAGATCATACCCCGGCCATTCAAGGCTTAGCGGCGCACCGTCTGTACTCAGCTGCATACCAGCGGGTCCATTTATCCACTCAAACGGCTCAAGTTCACCAAAAATATCAACCAGTTGCGATCCATCATTGGGTGGCCCCAGCATCACAACACGCCCCATCATCACGGGCCGCGCATCCGCAAGATACACCCGCACCAAAATGCCACCCATCGAATGGGTCACAAAATGCACCCGACGATTGCCACAACGCGCCACCGCTTGCGGCACGTTTTGCGTCACCAATGTCTGAATATCGGCACTGGTCGACGGATAGCTGTTGTTGACGACCAAATAGCCCTCAAGCTCCAACAATTCCTCAAGCGCCAGAAACGATGTCTCCGTACGGGCCAACCCGTGCAACAACACAACACAGTCCTCAGCCGCCGCAGCAAGCGGGGCCAGAACGAACCAGAACGCGATAAATAATCTTTTCATATCCCAAACATAGGTCATCTGACCCGATTGATAAGGTCTGGCTTGCCTGACCTTACGCCGCAGGCCAAGCTACGCCCATGACACACACCCTAACCCGTCCCGTGCGCCTCGCCGCCCGCGCAATCATTCTACACGACAACAAGCTGCTGTTGGTGAATGCCTACAAAGGCCGCGATAATCTGTGGTGTGCACCTGGTGGCGGCGCAGAACCCCACCAAAGCCTGCCAGAAAACCTCGCCCGCGAGGTGATGGAAGAAACGGGGCTGACGGTAGATGTACACAATCCCTGTCTGATCAACGAATTTCACGACCCGAAGGGCACCTTTCACCAGGTCGAAGTGTTCTTTCGCTGCACTTTGGTCGCAGGCAAGCTCGACCCAGCATGGCAAGACCCCGAACATATCGTCAGTTTACGTAAATGGGTTACACGCGATGAAATGGACCGCCTCACGGTGCGCCCGAAATCCCTCGCGGCCGCGGCCTGGGGCGACGCCGATGCGTTGGTCTATGATCCGCTCGAAGCGATCCTCCCCTAGTCATCACGCACCGCAAATCTTCAAAAGATTTGTACACAAATTCTTTTAAAGAATTTGCCGCAGCAACGAAAAAGGGCGCCCCGTTTGGGACGCCCTTCTTTTTTGGTTTGGCTCACGGGTCACGTCTCTCGATGTTTCTACGAAACACCTGCCGACTTGCTTCCGTTACTCACTTTTCCTTACGGAAAAGAGTGGATTACATCATGCCGCCCATGCCGCCCATGCCGCCCATGTCTGGCATGCCGCCACCGGCGCCGCCGTCTTTGGATGGCTTGTCAGCGACCATTGCTTCAGTTGTGATCAACAGACCAGCAACGGATGCTGCGTCCTGCAATGCAGTACGGGACACTTTCGCAGGGTCGATAACGCCGAAACCGAACATGTCGCCATATTCTTCAGTCTGTGCGTTGAAACCGAACGACTTGTCATCGGACTCGCGGATTTTGCCAGCAACGACAGACCCGTCAACACCAGAGTTTTCAGCGATCTGACGCAGTGGCGCTTCGAGAGCCTTGCGAACAATATTGATCCCGATTGTCTGGTCAGCATTTGCGCCTTCCAAGGATGCCAAAGACTTAGCAGCCTGAACCAGCGCAACACCACCACCAACAACGATGCCTTCTTGAACCGCGGCGCGTGTCGCGTTCAAAGCGTCGTCAACGCGGTCTTTGCGTTCCTTAACTTCGATTTCGGACATGCCACCAACGCGGATAACAGCAACACCACCAGCCAGTTTGGCAACGCGTTCTTGCAGCTTCTCTTTGTCGTAATCGGATGTTGTTTCTTCGATCTGGTTACGGATCTGTGCAACACGTGCTTCGATCTCAGGCTTGCTACCAGCACCGTCAACGATTGTTGTTTCGTCTTTGGTGATGGACACACGCTTGGCGGACCCCAGCATGTCGATTGTGACGTTCTCAAGCTTCATACCAAGGTCTTCGGAAATCACTTGGCCGCCTGTCAGGATCGCGATGTCTTGCAACATGGCTTTACGACGATCACCGAAACCAGGCGCTTTAACCGCTGCGATTTTCAGACCGCCACGCAGTTTGTTGACCACGAGTGTGGCCAAAGCTTCGCCTTCAACATCTTCAGCAATGATCAGCAAAGGCTTGCCAGACTGGATCACGGACTCAAGCAGTGGAACCATTGGCTGCAAGGAAGAAAGCTTCTTCTCGTGCAACAGGATGATCGCATCCTCAAGGTCTGTCGTCATTTTGTCAGGGTTGGTGACAAAGTAAGGGGACAGGTAACCGCGGTCGAACTGCATGCCTTCAACAAC
>JAHBAO020000053.1 GCA_018500065.2 Octadecabacter sp.
ACATCCGACGTTTCTGAACTATGAATACCACACCAAGTTCATCGACGAGACGCCCGAGCTGTTCAATTTCAAGCCGCGCCGCGACCGTGCGACGAAAATACTGACCTACATCGCGGACATCACCGTTAACGGCCATCCAGAGACCGAAGGCCGGGCGCTGCCCACAAGTACCCGCGCGCCTGTCGCGCCCGGCGCGAAAGCCGATCCCGCCTATGGCACGCGCAACATCCTTGAAGATCAAGGCCCGCAGGCCGTCGCCGACTGGATGAGCGAGCAGAAACAACTTCTTATCACTGACACAACCATGCGCGACGGGCACCAATCGCTTCTGGCAACCCGCATGCGGTCTATTGATATGATCCGCGTGGCCCCAACCTACGCGTCCAATATGTCCGGCTTGTTCTCGATGGAATGTTGGGGTGGCGCGACGTTCGATGTGGCTTATCGCTTCCTGCAGGAATGCCCGTGGCAGCGCTTGCGTGACTTGCGCAAAGCCATGCCGAACCTGATGACCCAAATGTTGCTGCGTGCGTCGAACGGCGTGGGTTACACCAACTACCCCGACAACGTGGTGCAAGAATTTGTACGCCAAGCCGCTGCCACAGGCGTTGATGTGTTTCGCGTTTTCGACAGCCTGAACTGGGTCGAAAACATGCGCGTCGGGATGGACGCGGTGCAAGAGGCGAACAAGGTCTGCGAAGGCTCGATCTGTTACACTGGCGATATACTGAACCCCGCCCGCGCGAAGTACGATCTTAAATACTACGTCGATATGGGCAAAGAACTGAAAGCCGCAGGCGCGCACGTGCTTGGCCTAAAAGACATGGCAGGCTTGTTGAAGCCTGCCTCGGCTTCAGTCCTTGTCAAAGCGCTTAAGGAAGAGGTCGGCCTGCCCATCCACTTCCACACCCACGACACAGCTGGCGTCGCCATCGCGACGATCCTCGCGGCGTCTGACGCAGGCGTTGATGCGGTTGATTGCGCAATGGATGCGCTGTCTGGCAACACCTCACAAGCCACGCTCGGCACGGTGGTTGAATCGCTGAAGAACACTGACCGCGACACTGGTCTAGAGATCAAATCCGTGCGCGAAATCTCGGATTACTGGGAGGCTGTGCGCGGTCAATACGCAGCATTCGAGAGCGGCATGCAGGCCCCCGCGTCCGAGGTTTATCTGCACGAGATGCCCGGTGGGCAATTCACCAACCTAAAAGCGCAGGCTCGTTCCGTCGGATTGGAAAATCGCTGGCACGAAGTTGCGCAAACCTACGCGGATGTGAACCAGATGTTTGGCGATATCGTAAAAGTAACGCCATCGTCGAAAGTGGTTGGCGACATGGCGCTGATGATGGTGTCGCAAGGTCTATCCCGAGATGATGTGGAGAACCCAAAGACTGATTTGGCATTCCCGGAAAGTGTTGTTGACATGATGCGCGGCGCCTTGGGGCAGCCCCCCGGTGGCTGGCCGAAGAAAATCCAGAAGAAAATCCTTAAAGGCGCAAAGTCCTCAACCGGTCGCCCCGGCGCGGAAATGGAACCTACCGATCTAGAGGCGACGCGTGCGGAGCTTTCAGAAATGCTTGAAGGCATGGCGATCGATGATGAGGATCTGAACGGTTATCTGATGTACCCAAGAGTCTTCCTCGACTACATGGGCCGCCACCGCGATTATGGCCCTGTGCGCACCCTTCCGACCCACACGTTCTTTTACGGCATGACAGCTGGCGAAGAAATTTCTGCCGAAATCGACCCCGGCAAGACGCTGGAAATTCGGTTGCAAACACGGTCCACTACCAACGACGACGGCATTGCCAAGGTGTTCTTTGAGCTGAACGGCCAACCTCGCGTTATCCGTGTCACCGACCGCAAAGTCGTAGTGGCCTCGAGGCAGATGCCAAAGGCCGAGGTTGGCAACCCCGATCACATCGGTGCACCGATGCCGGGTGTTGTAGCCTCAATCGGTGTTCAAGCGGGCATGGAGGCCAAAGAGGGCGATCTGCTTGTGACCATCGAGGCGATGAAGATGGAAACCGGTATTCACGCCGAACGCGACGCGGTTATCAAAGCTGTTCACGTCTCGCCGGGATCGCAGATCGACGCCAAAGATTTGCTCGTAGAGTTAGCCGATAAATAGGTGTCTAGGCGTATAAGCCAGTTCTGCACAACGCTGGGGCATCCGAAGTTGTATCGAGGACCGTTGGCTGGAAACGGCAGTGTCGATATGGCAGAGAGGTTACGCTGCACGCGATGGCATCGCCCTTGGAAATGTGCCGATGATCCGCGCCGATTATCTTCGATAATGTGAAACCGTTGCAGCTGTCGCGATCGTGGCTTTACTATCAGCCCGTCGACTAAAGCGCTGAGAACCTGCGTTTCATGGAAATTATCCATTGCCGGGCAGTCGTTTCAAAGAAACGATGAAAGGGGACAAGCAGTTCCTGGAAACGCCGTGGTACGGGTCGCGTCAAATGGCCCGTCACATGAAGCGGGAAGGTCATAAATGCGGCCGTCATCGTGTCTGCGGATTGATGCGTCTGATGCGGTCGTCCAACAGCATCGAAGGCAAAGGCGCGTGGCGTGACAATCGGATGATGGAACGGCTGTGGAGGTCCCTGAAGTACGAATGCGTCTATCTGAATGCCGTTGCGACCGGTTCAGGAATGTGGGCAGGCATCGGTAAATGGCTGACGTATTACAACTCGGAACGCCCGCATTCGACCCACGCCATATTGCCCCCTGGATGAGGGCTTTCAGCAAAACAGAACCCATGAGATTAGCAGCCTAAATGAAACCCTGATCCATCTTAACAAGACTGCAAACTGGTCGAATAACGAGGACCCCCTTCGTATTCGCTGCGCGACTCAGATCGCCTAACGCCAGAACACCAAACGTGCGGCTAGATGGATGGATAATCGCCCTCAATTGGTAAATTGGTTGAGCCGACACTCGAGCAAGAACAAGTCGAATGAAATTTAATTATTTTCAGATACTTGTCTGAATGCAGAGAACGCCAAAGCGGGCATCATGTCATAGTGTTGATGGAAAACCATCAAAATAATGATGTAAAAATCGCATATTACTTTGCTGAATCCTGTGGTCCACGAGATGTTGGACAAAGGGAGGCCTACAGATCAGGGACGTCGGGTTGCTAGACAGTGCATGGGGCGTGATCCTACCGCAAA
>JAHBAO020000260.1 GCA_018500065.2 Octadecabacter sp.
GATGTAATCTTTGGCCAAGGCGGTTCAGATACCTCCTATGGCGGCGATGGCGACGACATCTTGAACGGCGGCACCGAAGCTGACTCGCTTTATGGCGGCGATGATGATGACCGCTTCGTGCAAGAGGCCGGCTTTGGTTCGGATGTTATCGAGGGCGGCGAAGGCGGCACCGATAACGATGAAATTTGGTCGACCCAGAACGTCGATGTCACCGTTACAGCAACGGGCGATGAGGCCGGTACACTTTCTGATGGCACATCCACTGCAACCTTCAGCGAAATCGAATCCATCGACACCGAAGGCGGCGATGACACGATTGACCTAAGCAATAACAACACGGGCATGACAGTTGATGCAGGTGCAGGTCAGGATACGATCACGGGCGGCTCAGGCGATGACATTCTTGCCGGTGGTGCTGATGAAGATGTTTTTGTGGTCCAAGACGGGTTTGGCAACGATACCATTGTCGGCGGACAGACCGGAACAAATTATGACACGCTAGATCTAAGCGCGCTCAGCAATCCGGTGAATGTGGTCTTTACTGGCCCTGGCGCAGGTATGGTCACGGATACTGTGACGGGCGATGTGACGACCTTCTCGGAAATCGAGTTCCTGATCACCACAAATCAAGCCGACACCGTCGATGCGACACTCGATGGCGGTTACACATACGTCAACACACTAGACGGCACCGACACATACACCGGTTCAGCGGGCGATGACGTTGTCGACGATGAAATGGGCACACCAAACGGTGAAGGCGACGACATCTTTTATGGCGGCGCAGGCGACGATGAAATCTGGGCCGGTACGGACGACGACACCATCTTTGGCGGTACCGGAGCGGATACGCTGAACGGTCAGGACGGCAATGATACGATTACCTTCGCTGCGGGTGACACCGCGACTGGTGATGCGGGCGATGACCTGTTCATCCTTGAAGACTTGGGCGAAGCGACTAACGGAACCATCAGCATTGATGGTGGGTCAGGCGATGAAACCACCGGTGACACGCTACAGTTGGGTACGCTGACAAATCTTACGCAAGCGGTGAAAGACACCTTTGTAGATGACAGCTCTGGCAGCTATTCTGGTTCAATCACGCTGGATGACGGCACGATCCTGAACTTCTCGGAAATCGAAAACATCATCTGCTTCACCCCAAACACACGCATCGCCACGCCACAAGGTTTGGTTGCGATTGAAGACCTCGAAGTTGGTGACACTGTGGTTACGCGTGACCACGGATTGCAGCCGATCCGTTGGATCGAAGGGCGCAGCATCCCGGCTGTTGACCGTTTTGCACCCATCAAAATTCGCAAGAACGTTTTGGCCGGTCAAGACCGTGAGCTGATCGTTTCCCCACAGCACCGCGTGCTGTTCCAAGGCTATCGTGCCGAGCTTCTGTTTGGTGAAAGCGAAGTTCTGGTTGCCGCCAAGTACCTCGTAGACGGTATGGATGTGACGCAAGACGCGGCTGAGATGGTCACTTATGTGCACATGCTCTTTGATCAGCATGAGGTCATCTATGCTGAGGGCGCTGCCACCGAAAGCTTCCACCCCGGTGACATAGGCTTTTCCGCCGTAAGCGACGCGGCACGCGAGGAGCTGTTTGCAATTTTTCCCGAACTGCGCGTTGATCCGCGTCAATACGGCAGCACAGCGCGTCGGTGCTTGAAACCACATGAAGCCAAACTGATCCGAACCTAAGAACTGCTTGATTAGGTGAATTAAGCGGGCCAGTGTTCATCTGACACTGGCCCACTTTGCTTTTTGGGCGTTCTACGGATGGGGTTTTGAGTATGCGTCTGACTTTACTGGCAATTCCGGCTTTGGTTCTTGGGGCTTGCACCGCGATGCCGCAACAAGCTGCGACCCCTTCTGCGAGCACAGCCCCGATTGCCGCGTTTGAGACACCGATGGACCCCGGTCTTATCGGTTGTTCCGACCTCACTAATCCCAACGCCCTTGCTGCGGCCACGCAATGGACAATTGGTCAGGCACGCGCGGGCGTATTGGCGGGTCGTGTTGCAAACATACCGGAACAGGGTGCTCGTGCGCAAAGCTTTACAACTTACTGTTCGGAAAACCCCAACAGCACGGTTCGCATGGCCGCCCTCCAGTGGGGCTTCGCGTCTTAGGCGCTTTGACGTAGCGAACGTGCGCTTTGGTTGGCCCAAGCACGAGCCGCTTCGCCAAAGGCCTCGAACAAGGGTTTTGAAACCGGATCAAGACCTGCTTGCCATTCCGGATGCCACTGCACAGCCAGCGTGAAGCCGATCGCGTCCTTAACGTAAATAGCTTCGGGCGTGGTATCGGGCGCGCGTCCATCAATCACGATGCGTGGGCTACAGTCGAGGATCCCCTGCCCGTGCAGCGAATTGGTCATGACCTCACGCGTATTCCACAAACGATGGAACGGGCCGTCTTCCGCAACCGTCACGATATGACGCATCTCAAATTTCTCGGCGAGGCTGCCTTCGGGTGGCATACGGTGATTGTCACGCCCCGGAATGTCTCGGATCTCGGGATGCAGCGTGCAGCCCATCGCGACAGCAACCTCTTGGAAACCACGGCAAATACCAAGGATCGGCTGACCACGGTCAACACATTTACAGATAAGTGGCAAAGCAATCGCATCACGCTCACGATCAAAAGCGCCGTGTGCCTCTGTTTCTTCATGGCCGTATTCGTCCGGATGCACATTGGGGCGCCCGCCGGTGAATAAAAATCCATCACACACGTCCGCCAAGTCATCGACATCAACCAAGTCCGGATTCGCGGGAACAATTAGCGGCAAAGCACCGGAAACTTGCGAAACTGCAACCGCGTTCATCACGCCGGATGTGTACGCTGGGTAATCACCATGCAGAATGTCATGATTGCCGATGATGCCGATAACAGGTTTACGCATAATAGTTCTCTTATAAAGGATACTTAGCAAGTAATAGGTAAACAGTAAAAATCAAATTCCTGTGCCATCGTTTTCGTCGGAATGCCCTAAACTTCCGCTAAATAATTTGCGGATTCGATGCCAAATGCAGCACAAATAGAGTCATTTTCAGACAAATCACCGGTAACCCCAACTGCGCCAATAATTGCGCCGCGTTTGTCGCGCACCAGTACACCACCGGGAACCGGAACGACCTGCCCGCCGTAAACTCCGTTCACCGCATTCATGAAATAGGCCTGCTGTTCTGCGCGCGCCATCTGCGCTGTCCCTGCCATTCCAAGCATGACCGCACCATAGGCCTTCGCTTGTGCGATACCAAACCGGCCGGGGGCAGCGCCATCTTCGCGCTCGAACGCTTTAACGTGACCCCCCGCGTCCAGAACAACGACTGCAAGCGGATTCAGGTTCAGCTCGCGGCCTTTTTGCAGCGCTTTACGGATCATCACCCGCGCTTTATTCGTTGAAATCACAGCCATTTTCCCCATCTTCTTCGTCATTGCCCCGAGATCGGGACGGATGAAAACAAGTTCAAATGAAGTAATTCACGAATTGCGCTGTGCTTTCAACTCCAAACGACGGCGGTGCAACACAGGTTCGGTATAACCGGACGGCTGCTCACGACCGCGGAACACAAGATCGCAGGCCGCTTGAAAGGCAATTCCGTCAAACTCGGGCGCCATTGCACGATACGTCGGATCATCGCTGTTTTGCCCATCCACAACGGCCGCCATCTTGCGCATGGCCTCCATCGTGTCAGCTTCGCTGACGATATCGTGGTGCAACCAGTTGGCGATGTGCTGCGCTGAAATCCGGCATGTGGCACGGTCTTCCATCAGGCCGACATTGTTGATGTCAGGAACCTTGGAACAACCAACGCCCGCATCAATCCAGCGCACGACGTAGCCAAGAATTCCCTGCGCGTTGTTTTCAACTTCGCGGATGATTTGCTCTGGCGTCCACGACCGGTAGCTGGCCAATGGAATATCAAGCAACGCCTGAACGTAGGCGCGCCGCCCGCCGTCTTTTAGCTTTTTCTGAACCGCGAACACGTCAACCTTGTGGTAATGCAGCGCGTGCAGCGTTGCCGCCGTTGGCGATGGAACCCACGCACAGTTCGCGCCAGATTTCGGGTGCGCGATCTTTTGTTCAATCATCGCTTCCATTGCATCGGGCATCGCCCACATACCTTTGCCGATCTGCGCCTTACCGGACAGCCCACATTCTAGGCCAATATCAACGTTCTGGTCCTCATACGCACCGATCCAGCCTTTGCGCTTGATGAAATCTTTACGGCTAAACGGCCCCGCTTCCATCGACGTGTGGATTTCGTCACCGGTGCGATCAAGGAAACCTGTGTTGATGAACGCGACCCGCGATTTCGCGGCGCGGATACATTCCTTAAGGTTCACCGAGGTACGGCGCTCCTCATCCATAATCCCAACCTTTATAGTATGTTGCGCCAGGCTGAGCGTTTTTTCCACATGGGTAAAGATGTCATTGGTGAACGCCACTTCCTCGGGGCCATGCATCTTGGGTTTCACAATATAAACCGAACCATGCACCGAATTGCCGCTGTCACGTGCAAGGTCGTGCTTGGCGATCAGCGTGGTGATCATCGCGTCCATCAAGCCTTCATAGGCTTCATTGCCGTCACGGTCCAAAATCGCAGGGTTCGTCATCAGGTGCCCGACATTGCGAATCCACAAAAGCGCCCGCCCTTTAAGCGTCAGTGTGCCACCGTCCGGTGCCGTGTAGCTGCGGTCATCATGCAAACGGCGGGTGATGGTTTTGCCACCTTTTTGCAGCTCGGCTTCAAGGTCGCCCTTCATCAGGCCAAGCCAATTGCCATAGGCCAGAACCTTGTCTTCCGCGTCGACACAGGCGACGGAATCTTCGCAATCCATGATCGCTGATATAGCGCTTTCAAGCCGAACATCCGCCAAAGACGCGCGGTCGTGTCCGCCAATTGGATGGTCCGCATTGAACACCAGTTCAACGTGCAAACCGTTGTTCTTAAGAAGGATTGTTTCTGGCTTGACCGCGTCGCCCGTGTACCCGACAAATTGTTCAGGCATCATCAAGGCACTGCCGTCCACCAAAAGTGCGCCGTCTTTAACGCAATAGGTTTGCGCATCACCATGCGACGCCCCTTGGATCGGGAACGCATCATCAAGGAACACCCGCGTGCGCGCGACGACGCGGCTCCCGTGGCCGCGATCATAGCCCTTGCCTTGTGCGTGACGCCCCATCGCGTCGGTGCCATACATGCCATCATACAGGCTGCCCCACCGTGCGTTTGCAGCATTCAACGCAAAACGGGCATTGGTAATTGGAACAACCAATTGCGGGCCCGGCACGCTGGCGATTTCCGGGTCAACGTTTGCAGTGTCGATGGTGAAATCTTCGCCCTCGCTGACCAGGTATCCAATCTTGCGCAAAAACGCCTCATAGGCAGCCTCGTCATGGGCTTGGCCGATGCGCGCACTGTGATAATCATCAATCTGGCTTTGCAACGCGTCGCGTTTTTCTAACAGGGCTTTGTTCTTGGGGCCAAAGTCATGAACAAGATCAGACAGGCCGGACCAAAACGCATTGCCGTCCACGCCAGTGCCGGGCAATGCCTGCGTGTCGATGAAGTCTGCTAATTCCGTTGCCACGGACAAGCCCGCGCGATCCACTCTGTTCGTCATGATGTGTTTCCTCTGCATGCCGTTGCATACGGCGCCTTTGAAATAGGTAAGTCAGATAGCCCAGATTGGCAACTATACGCAGTTTAAGAATAGTGTTGAACCGCTTTCAAAATTGGGGCGACAATCCCGCTTTGGGGACCTTGTGGCCCCGTCCAGGCAAGCCTAGGTTTCTTCCAAATCACCGGAGATTCAAATGACCGACGCGACGCCAGAAACGATCCACCTCAAAGACTACCGCCCCTTTGCCTACATCGTGGAGGACGTGCATCTGACGTTTAGGCTGGCGGACACTGCGACACGTGTGATCAGCCGAATTTCATTTCGCCCGAACGAGGGCTTTCCTGGCGAGTTTTTTCTTCATGGCCAAGACGTTAAACTGATCTCGGCCAAGATTGACGGCATCGAGGTCTCGCCTGTTGTCACATCTGAAGGCCTCACCTGTGACGTCCCCGACCATCCATTCGTCTGGGAGGCCGAGGTCGAAATTTCCCCAAGCACCAACACCGCGCTTGAGGGGCTTTATATGTCCGGCGGGATGTATTGCACCCAGTGCGAGGCCGAAGGATTTCGCAAGATCACCTTCTACCCAGACCGCCCTGATGTGATGTCGGTGTTCACCGTAAGGGTTGAAGGCGACTACCCAGTTTTGCTGTCAAACGGCAACCCCGTTGCATCCGGTGACGGTTGGGCCGAATGGCATGACCCGTGGCCCAAACCCGCCTATTTGTTCGCGCTTGTCGCCGGCAATTTGGTCGCCCATCCCAGTTCCTTCACCACGATGTCCGGCAAGGACGTCGCGCTGAATATCTATGTGCGCCCCGGACCTGACGCCGACAAATGTGCCTTCGGGATGGAGGCCCTGAAACGGTCGATGACGTGGGACGAAGACGTCTATGGGCGCGAATACGACTTAGACATTTTCAACATCGTCGCCGTGGATGACTTTAATATGGGCGCGATGGAGAACAAGGGATTGAACATTTTCAACTCCAGCTGCGTTCTTGCCTCACCTGAAACCAGCACTGATGCCAATTTTGAGCGTATTGAAGCGATCATCGCCCATGAGTATTTTCACAACTGGACGGGCAACCGGATTACCTGCCGCGATTGGTTCCAACTGTGCCTGAAAGAAGGGCTGACCGTGTTCCGCGATCAGCAATACACAGGCGACCAAGGCAGCCACGCGGTTAAGCGGATTGAAGATGCGATCACCCTGCGGTCCCGTCAGTTCCGCGAAGATGGTGGCCCGCTGGCCCACCCTGTGCGCCCCGAAAGTTTTATTGAGATCAACAACTTCTACACGATCACCGTCTATGAGAAAGGTGCCGAAATTATCGGGATGCTGAAACGGCTTGTTGGCGATGCAGCCTACTACAAAGCGCTCGACCTTTATTTCACGCGCCATGACGGGGACGCTGCAACGATTGAAGACTGGTTGCAGGTGTTTGAGGACTCAACTGGGCGCGATTTAACCCAATTCAAACGCTGGTATTCACAGGCAGGAACGCCGCGCGTTTCCGTTTCAGATGACTTTAAGAATGGCACCTACAACCTTCATTTTAAACAAGAAACATCGCCAACACCTGGGCAGGAACACAAGCAACCACAAGTTATCCCAATCGCAGTTGGCTTATTTTCTGCAAACGGTGACGAAGTGGTTCCGACACAAGTCCTTGAGATGACCGAGGCCACACAAAGTTTCTCGTTCGATGGCCTAAAAAGCAAGCCCGTGCCGTCAATTCTGCGGGACTTCTCGGCACCGGTGATTTTGCAGCGCGACCAAAGTAACGCAGAACGCGCGTTTCTGATGGCCCACGATACGGACCCGTTCAACAAATGGGACGCTGGGCAGACTCTTGCGAAGGACGTGTTGACCCAGATGATCACACGGGACGCGGCGCCAGACAGCGCGTATCTTGACGGGATCGCCGCGATATTGCGTGACGACACACTTGATCCGGCCTTTCGTGCCCTTGCGGTGTCCCTGCCCTCAGAAGACGATATGGCGCAGGTCTTGCACAGCGCCGGCACGGTGCCAGACCCGCTTGCCATTCATCATGCAGTTGAAGCCCTGCGCGTCGCAATGGCGCAGCATGTGCAGGATATTTTGCCACGTATTCAAGCGGATATGACTGTTTCCGGCCCCTTCTCGCCCGATGCGAAATCAGCGGGCAAACGCAGCCTCGGCAATGCGGTTCTTGGGCTGTTGTCACGGCTTGACGGCGGGGCTGCCGCCACCGTGCAATACGCGCAAGCTGACAATATGACGATGCAACTGGCGGGCCTTGCTGCACTCTTGCGGCTTGGCAAGGGCAATGCTGAGTCTCAGGCGTTCCGCAATCAGTGGCGTGAGGACCGCTTGGGGATGGATAAGTGGTTCGGTTTAACGGTCTCGCTCGCTGCGCCTCAGAACGCGGCGCAAACTGCCATTCGAATGACGCAAGAACCTGATTTCGATATGAAAAACCCGAACCGCTTCCGCGCCGTGTTTGGTGCACTTGCTGGTAACTCAGCTGGTTTCCATGACGCATCTGGAGCCTCTTACGCCCTTCTTGGGGACTGGTTGGCCAAGCTGGATGCGATCAACCCGCAAACCACTGCACGCATGACTGCGGCCTATGAAACATGGCCGCGCTATGATGCAGACAGACAGACAAAGATGCGCGCGGCCCTTGAGACACTTGGCGCAACATCGGGGCTTTCACGTGACACTGGCGAAATGGTTGGGCGCATGCTGGGAAACCAGACTTCCTGAAGGGGTTCAGCAACGTTATTCGTTAGGAAAGTAACGAAAGGATCAGTTCATGCCGTTCGTAATTGCACCCCTTGGGATTATTGGGCCCGCGTCTTTTGGACATGGCGCGCGCACGCGAAGGAAGCCGAAGAGATGGAGCCGCTAATGGACGTCTTAAAGCCCAGCGTCACGACCCTATGTAATCACCAACGCGACGCCCTAGACGACTGCAAACGCACCATGCGGGTTCAATGATTTATCGGCACGAACGTCGTGGCCGCCGCTGGGGCGTTGTCCTTTCACTGCTCGGCACGTGGATTGCAATATTTGCACTTTGGATCGGCCTAGATGCCGCTTGGTGGGTTATGACCATTGCCCTCGCGTTCACCCTGCCCGCCCTGTGGGACGTCGTGCGCGATACACGCACTTGGGTTGAGGTCTGGCCGAAGCGCATTGTGTGGGGCTCAGCCCTGCGCAGTGGTGAAACAGCGGACATTGACCATGTGCGGCTGGATCGCAAGTTTGACGGTGGCATGAAGATCACGCTGATCCACGTCGGCGGAGCGCACACGCGTCTGCCGCCAGATGTTTCACCCCCGATTGAAGATTTTCAGGGCGCGTTGAAAGACGCCGGCATAGCGGTCCAGCGTCACCCGTTTTCAGTCTTTTAGCTGTCGTCGTTCATCGTTGACAGGGTCCCTTGCACAATCGGGCGGGCCCGCGGACGGATTGAACGGCGCGAAACGCAATATTCCTGTCGCCGCGTCCATGCGGACATCTCAGCGATCTTGGATCGGTGGGTCATCGGGCCCCAATCCGCAGCCACACCGCGCCAACGGCTATCACGAACCGCAATCGCGTTGTCGCGCGGCACGGTGACATTCATGATACGAATGGCGCAGCTAAGATTGTCCTCGGGATCCTTAAGTTCTTCCCCCGTTGTCGCACGGCACCCATAACGGCGCGCCGTGTCAGGGTAGATTTGCAGCAAACCGTACCAAAGGTTGCCCCCGCCAACAGCCGTCGGGCGGTAGGTGCTTTCGTGCTTTGCCAAGGCCGACATCATCCCAACCCAAAATGCACGCCGCAGATGTGGTGGGTTTTCTGCGTAAGCAGGGCACCAGTCCGCGATATCGCGCGGCACGGTTTCTTCCATCCGGCTGCCGTGGCTGCGTAATGACGCAAGGGCTGCGCGGGTCCAACTGTCTGATCCGTCAATAAAATCCCAACGCGTGTCCGGAATGTAGTTCGTGCGCATCACTGGACGTTGGGTTGGGTTCTGCGAAACCGTCACTGGGTAGCGGACCATATAAACGGGGCGCGGTGTTGGGCGCGCATTTGCCAAGGCCGCACGTGCTGCAAGACGCGCGTCTTCAGCACGTGCGATTGCCGCTTGCGTGCGCAACACAACCACGTCGGCGCGGCTTACGGGGCGGGCATCTGTCAC
>JAHBAO020000303.1 GCA_018500065.2 Octadecabacter sp.
GACGTGCGTTTACTTAAAAGACGCGCTTCACCCGTCACACTAACGAAAGGCGGGATCAATCCCGCCCTACATACTACCAACTTCCAATCGTAAGGAGATACACTATGGAAGGCGAACTCGCACACATCGGCGCTGGCTTGGCTGCAATCGGATCCGGCGCTGCCGCAATCGGTGTTGGTCACGTAGCTGGCAACTTCCTCGCAGGCGCACTGCGTAACCCGTCAGCTGCTGCTGGCCAGACTGCTACGCTGTTCATCGGCATCGCATTCGCAGAAGCTTTGGGGATCTTCTCGTTCCTCGTAGCCCTTCTGCTGATGTTCGCTGTTTAAGAACACGAATTTCTATCCTTACGGGCGGGGTTGGCGGTATATTCGCCGACCCCGTTGTAAGACCCCGACTTTAGGCCGCTTGGCCTTTCGTCATTTCAGATTGTCTAAGAGGGACGTTAACTATGGCTGATACACCAGCAGGAGCAGAAGCAGGCGGGGCAGGTATGCCGCAACTTGATTTCTCGACCTTCCCGAACCAGATTTTCTGGCTCGTGGTCACATTGATCGTGATCTACTTCATCTTGTCCCGTGTGGCTTTGCCACGCATTGGCGCGGTTTTGGCCGAACGTCAGGGCACGATTACAAATGACATTGCAGCCGCAGAAGAGCTGAAGCAGCGCGCGCAGGAGGCTGAGGCCGCCTACGACCAAGCGCTTCTTGATGCCCGTGCGCAGGCTGGCAAGATTGTTGCAGACGCCAAAGCAGACATCCAAGCCGATCTGGATGTTCAGATGCAAAAGGCCGACGCTGAAATCGCCGCACAAACGGCTGAAAGCGAAAAAGCAATCGCAGAAATTAACGCAGGTGCTGACGCCGCGGTGAAAGCCGTTGCCAAAGACACCGCCAAAGAGATCGTTGCTGCCCTTGGTGGCAAGGCTGACGCCAAAACGATCACAGCGGCCATCACTGCAGCGATGAAAGGGTAACGACATGAAATATACAATCGCAGCCCTGATCACTCTCGCAGCGTCGCCCGCTTTGGCCGCAAGCAAGAACCCGTTCTCCGCTGACTTCTGGTCGCTGAGCAACACGGACATGATCGTTCTGATCGCGTTCATCATCTTCGTCGGTGTTTTGATTAAGTTCAAAGTTCCGGGCATGTTGACAGGTCTTCTGGACACACGTGCCGCTGGCATCAAATCCGATCTGGACGAAGCCAAGGCCCTGCGCGAAGAAGCACAGACTTTGCTGGCGTCCTACGAGCGCAAGCAGCGTGAAGGGCAAGAACAGGCTGACCGCATCGTTGAGAACGCCAAAGAAGAAGCAACACGCGCGGCTGTGCAGGCGAAAGAGGACATCGCGTCTTCCGTAACCCGCCGTCTGGCTGCAGCTGAAGACCAGATTGAAAGCGCCAAAGCATCCGCAATCCGTGATGTGCGCAACCAAGCTGTGTCCGTCGCAGTCGCTGCCGCACAGGACGTTATTGCCAAGCAGACAACAGCTGCAGACGCAAACAAGCTGATTGATGATGCAATCGCAGAAGTCGGCGCAAAGCTGCACTAATCGCGAACGTCTTATAGAATGTAAAAAAGGCCCGAGCATTGCGCTTGGGCCTTTTTCGTTCTGCCATGCCACGATCCCGAGAGGTCCCGCGCTCGTACCCGCGCCGCTGGTCGGGGGCCGAATCCATTCGGGCTTCGGTTAGCGGCTCAATTCGTGGTCGTATCGTTTCTTAGCAATCGCCTCGTTGCGCTCTGCTTTGCCTTGCTCAAACAGTGCGTCTTCAACAAAGCCCAAATGGGTCTCGACCGCGGTACGTGCCGCAGAGGGATCGCGCGCTTGAAGTGCCTCGTTGATCGCACGGTGCTGGTCGAGCAGCATAGCGCGCGTGGTGCGTTGTTTGAACATGATCTGACGGTTGTAAAACACGCCCTCGCGCAGCAGTTGATACATGGATCGCATCATGTGCAGCATGATGACGTTATGGCTCGCTTCAATGATGCTCAGGTGGAAATCCGCATCCAACCCCGCTTCATCGCGCGGGTTGCGCTTACTTTGGGCGGCTTCCATTTTCTTGAAGATGGTATCGATGACTTTGAGGTCGGTTTCGGTGCCTATGGTCGCCGCGCGCTCGGCTGCCAGTCCTTCCATATCACGGCGGAATGCGATGTAGTCGAACACCGCTTCGTCGTGGTTGGTAAACAGGCGCACCAAGGTTTCTGAAAACGCCGAGCCCAAAACATCGCCAACGAACACACCGGATCCGGCACGGCTGGTTAGTAAACCGCTGTCTTGCAGTTCGGCCAAAGCTTCGCGAAGGGACGGGCGTGACACGCCCAGGCGTTCTGATAATTCGCGTTCAGACGGCAGGCGTTCACCGGGGCGCAAGATACCGCGCAGGATCAATTGTTCGATCTGCCGCACGACAGTCTGCGAAATTTTCTCAGGTTGGATGGGTTCGAATGGCATAGTGGTTCCTTTTGGAATTGGTCAAATGATATGACCAAAGGGCAGATGCCGCAAATGAAAAGGGGCCGCGCGCTGGCGGCCCCGTTCCGAGGTCTGACGATCAGCTTAGTTTGGTGTGATCGTGATCTCAACGCGGCGGTTCTGCGCGCGGCCTTCGGCGTTCAGGTTGGACGCAATCGGGGCGTCTTCACCACGGCCGGTGGAGCGGATGCGGTTTGGTGAAACACCGGACTGGATCAGCACGGACGATACAGCCTGCGCACGGCGCGCTGAGAGGTCTTGGTTGAACACAGCGCCACCCGTGTTGTCGGCGTGGCCGATCACATTAACAGTCGTGTCTGGGTAGCGGTTGATTGAGGACGCCAGCGCCGTCAAATCACCCCGTAATGCGCCAGACAGTGTCGCGTCGCCTGTCGCGAACAAGATGTCCTGCGGCAGCGTCACGATAAGCTGGTTGCCGTTGTTCACGATTGTCGCGTTTGAGCCGAGCTCTTGGCGCAGTTCAGCTTCTTGGCGGTCCAGCAAAGTGCCAATGCCAGCGCCGCCAGCGGCCCCAACAAGGGCACCAACGATTGCGCCACGGTTGCGTTCGCCGACGTTGTCCCCGCGGGAGGCCCCGACAATGGCCCCAAGGCCAGCGCCAACTGCAGCAGCTGTTTGCGCGTTGCGGTTTGGATTATTCGGGTCGGTCATGGTGTCACAGGCTGTCAAACCAAGAACGCCAGACATTGCGACGGCGAGGGATACTTTGGACAGGGTCATAGTTCTAAATTCCATTGTTGGGCACCGATGCGATGCGCTTGGTGGAACGTATATCGGGCATTGCGCGATGTTATCCAATAACGCGCGTTGATGCGGCGGGGTTCCGCCGACTGCGTGCCGATTTATTTAATGAACGTCGCAGTTTACCCAGCATCCTCGCGCGCGCTTTCCCATGCAAGCAGGGCGCGTTTCACCGGCAGACCCCAATGATAGCCGCCCAAAGCCCCCGATTTACGTAACGCGCGGTGACATGGAATAAGCCACGATACAGGGTTGCGCCCCACTGCGGTACCTACGGCGCGAACGGCCTTTGGGTTGCCCACGTGCGCAGCAATTTCGCTGTAGGTTGTGACGTGGCCTGACGGGATAGCCAGCAAGGCCTCCCAGACCTTTAACTGCAAAGGTGCGCCGATCAGATACAAAGGGGCCTGCGCACCGTTCGCCTGAAGCCCAAAAGCGATATCAACCCACGGGCGTAAAAACATTGGGTCCTCAACGAACTCCGCCTTTGGCCAACGACCCAGCAGGTCGTCCCGTGCAGCGTCAGCGCCGGTTTCTGCGGCAAAGCCTAGCCCGCAAATGCCCTTCTGTGTGCCCATAACGATGGCGGGGCCAAAGGGGCTTTCGAACCAACCCCAATAGATCCTCAGCCCTGCGCCGCCTTTGGCGTAATCACCGGGGCTCATCGCTTCCCATTTCAGGAAAAGATCATGCAGGCGCCCGGACCCGGAAAGACCAACCGCACCCGCCGTGGCGAGTGTGGTGAAATTCTCGGCCAGCATCGTTTTGGCATGATCCAGCCGCAGGTATTGCTGATAGCGTTTTGGCGACACCCCGACCCAGCGCGAAAACACCCGCTGAAAATGCGCTGGCGACATGTCCATAGCGCGCGCCAGTTCTTCTAGCGTAAGCGGCGTTTCTGCTGTGTCGATTTCGTCGAGCGCACGGCGCATCACTTGATAATGATATCGGTCTGACTGTTCCATTGTTTGAACTTAGCGTTGGGCGTGCCGCCACGCGACCCGATTATTGCGCCTTCATGCGGCACAGTGGGCCTTTGTCGCGCCGTTTCGCGCGAAGAACACCTCAGCCTCATGGCGGCGCAAAATTTGCCGGGCAGGGGACATGTGCCCTTGGTCCAAAGCTGCGCGCGCTTCGATCTGTGTCTGTGCGGGTAAATCACTGAACAGATGTCCGCCAGCGAACAGGCTTTCTGTCCAATGGCCATTGGCGCAAATAATCTCGTGCTGGGGCAGCAGGATATGATGCCAGATCATGGCTTTCCCCGGCATTGGGGGGTGTGGCGGAGCCATCAAGCCAGATCTACACAGCACCTCATGCGTACCAACATGCAGGTCAAACCACGGACCGCCAAGCAGCATGCGGTGCGCGGACGACACCGTAAGGGCCCGGCCATTGCTATTTGATGTCGGGGCGATCGTAACCGGCCAATGACGTGAGGACATCATTAACGTCGGCCAAGGGATCCGCCAGCACCCGACCCAAGCAACAGGTTGATAGCCGTGGTCCAGCGTCAGCACAGAATCCCCCGCTTTGATCCGTTGCACCGACACCTCGCCGCGCGCGGTAGAAATCATCGTATCGGGGGCAAAACACGGCACGCTTTGATTTTCGAAATAGGTATGGTCCAGATCGTCGTCGGCAGACGTTACAATCGCATAGCTGTCCCCGGGGGTGAGGTCTTCGCTCGGCAAATATCCGTAATGGACGCCGTCCACTTCGATCCGGTCAAAATGTACAGTGCCACCACCTGGCGCAGTTGTTGTTGCGAATGCCGGAACCTCAATGACGCCACTGTCGATCAGGTTATTGCCCATGTCGTAGATCATCGCGGTTTGATTGCCATCACCCGTCGAATCCATTGTCGTGTCATCGTCAGTTACGTCGATGCGGTAGCGGTGAACTGTGTGGTCATAGCTAGCAGAAAAGTCGAATTCAGATGTCGCCCAGTTATAGGACAAGACTGAATTGGAAATGATATAAAAACTGTAAGTGGGCATCTGACTTCCGAAGGTTTCAGATGGGCTAGCGGATTATGGTTTCAGAATTCCTAACGCGTCTTGGGGCTTGTCCGGCGGTGCCGCAGTTGCGACAAGGGCGGTATGGCCAAACTCACCAAACAACTCGACTACAACACCATTCACGAAATCTTCACGCGCTTTCGCGATGGCGACGCTGAACCGAAAGGGGAGCTGGATCATGTAAACGCCTACACTTTGGTTGTCGCGGTCGCGCTGTCTGCACAGGCGACGGACAAGGGCGTGAACAAGGCCACGGCAGAGCTGTTCAAGATTGCAGATACGCCACAGAAAATGCTCGACCTTGGGATTGATGCGCTGACGGATCACATCAAGACCATTGGTCTGTTTCGTCAAAAGGCGAAGAACGTGATGAAGACCGCGCAAATTCTGGTGGATGACTATGGCGGCGATGTTCCCAGTAGCCGCGCCGCGCTGCAATCGCTACCGGGTGTCGGGCGTAAAACCGCAAACGTGGTGTTGAACATGTGGTGGGGTCAGCCCGCGCAAGCGGTGGACACACATATCTACCGCCTTGGGAACCGCAGCGGCATCGCACCGGGTAAGGA
>JAHBAO020000106.1 GCA_018500065.2 Octadecabacter sp.
CGTGTCAGCTATAATATGCTTGCGCCCGCTGCCCTAGAAACGGCCATGAATGCAGTAATGAAGGCCACGGGCGACATCTGGATTTATTACTGCTTTAATACAGAATTCCTGTTCTTTCCATTTATTGAACACCGCACCATCGGCGAAATGATCGCGTTCAACGTCGAAGAACGTCGCGACACGATCTTGTCTTATGTCGTTGATCTATACACCGGCGACCTTTGGCAAAACACCAACGCCGTTTGCATCGAAGACGCGCATCTGGACAAGACCGGCTATTACGCGTTGGCCCGCAAAGACCGTTGGAACAACGACCTCGACCGCCAGCTCGATTTCTTCGGCGGTTTGCGCTGGCGGTTTGAAGAACACATCCCCGCCCGACGCCGCCGCATCGACCGCGTCGCGATTTTTCGCAACAAACCAGGCCTTGTGTTCCACCCCGACCACACCTTCAACGATCCCGAATACAATACCTACTCGTGCCCGTGGCATAACAACATTACTGCCGCGATTTGTTCATTCCGCACGGCCAAAGCCCTCAAGCGCAATCCTGGTTCCACGTTTGAAATCGACACCTTCAAATGGCACAACTCGGCACCATTTGAATGGCACAGCCAACAGCTGCTTGATTTAGGGCTGATCGAACCTGGGCAATGGTTCTAAACCGGTTACGCCACCGCGACCCCCATTTCGCCGCCCTGCGCCGTCCCCACATGGGCAGAGCTATAGGGCCAATCGCCAGCGGCTTTCACCAGCCCGGCGCGTACAGGGGCTGCCTCAACGAACACCCGTCGAAGCGGGGCAACGGCGTCTGAAATTTCAAGGACTTCCTTATCTTGCGACCAAACGCTGGCCCCGCGGCTGGGTAGGTGGCGATAAAACGCAGTGCAAATCAGTTTAATCGCCCCGCCGGTTCCAAAGTCTGCATCAGGAAACAAGCAGAGCAAGTGCATTTCATTCGGGAGAACCGCAGCCGCATCAATCGTAAACCCCCAGCGCTGTTGGGCCAGCGCCACACAATCGCGCAACAGGCGCACTTGCCGCACAAGCAAATCATCATCGGAATCTGCCAAGCGAAGCGTAATCGCGACACATGCTGAATTAAGAGGCTGACTTGGGGCGGGGCAAAGCTGCGGGGTGTGATGGGTCATGCCCAACCTTCGCCCAAACACCCTTAAGAATTTGTAAAACCGAGCGCGATCAGCTGCGGCGCAGCCGGATCACAACATCGACTGACGCGATTTCAGCGCCAGCCGGTGCGTCCGGAACCCGCGCAATTTCCAACTGATCTGCTGGTGCGTCCGACAAGCGGTTGTCGTCTTCCCAATAGAAATGCGGATGGTCCGTCATGTTTGTGTCAAAGTACGACTTTGATCCATCCACCGTAATTTCCCGCAGCAATCCCGCATCACAAAATGCGCGCAGAGTGTTGTAGACGGTCGCAAGCGATACCTTTTCGTTGGTTCCCGCCGCCGCATCAAACAGGCTTTCTGCCGTCACGTGGCGGTCTTTGCCGTCCCCCACAAGCAATCCAGCCAAGGCCATGCGTTGGCGTGTGGGGCGCAAACCTGCCCCTGCCAGCCAAATTGCCCCGCGATCTGTCGCGCTGTGTGGTGTAACGTCCGTCATGTGTTCGTCCTGCGTCTTGGTTCCCTATAATAAGGGGGAAATCGGCAAGCATTCAATCTTTAATGCGAATAGGTCGCAGACCAAACCTGCGCGTGGCCAAACCCTTGCCCTTAATCGACACAGGGTGCTAGGACGATGATCAAGAATAACTCTACAGGGAAGACAGCCACCATGAGCGAATATCCATCAAGTTTCGAGCGCGAAGACCTTCTGAAATGCGCGCGTGGCGAACTGTTTGGCGCGGGCAATGCCCAGCTTCCTGAACCACCGATGCTGATGATGGACCGTATCACCGATATCTCTGGTGATGGCGGCGCGCATGGCAAAGGCCACGTGCTGGCGGAATTCGACATCAAACCAGACCTGTGGTTCTTTGACTGCCACTTCCCGGGCAACCCAATCATGCCCGGCTGCCTTGGCCTTGATGGTCTGTGGCAGCTGACGGGCTTCAACCTTGGCTGGCGCGGCTGGACGGGTCGCGGCTATGCGCTTGGCGTGGGCGAAATCAAACTCAAAGCAATGGTGCGCCCTAACGCCAAGCTGCTGACCTATAAAATCGACTTCACCAAAGCCATTCAAACCCGCCGCCTGACGATGGGCGTCGCCGACGGCATCGTCGAAGTTGACGGCGAGTTGGCCTATGAAGTGAAGGACATGAAGGTGGCGCTGAGCGAGAGTTGAGGGCAGTAGCGATCAAGTCAGAACGGTTCGGAGGCTAATCATGATCGAAGTGATCAGCGCACTTGGAGTGTTGGCTGTATTAGCGTTTAGCATCTGGTTCGCCTGGGTAATCGTGGTCACGATCCCTATGGATATGGCGAGAGCTAGAAATCGAGACCCTGCGGCGTGGGTCTTGGTTTCCATTTTTGGCAGTCCATTCCTCGCGATAATTATCCTTTGGTTTGTGGGCCCGTCCCAGCCCTGACATCAACAAAGCGAGCACTGCATTTCGCTCTTGAATAAACGCTCCATTTCCAAAACCGATTGCCTCACTCAATCCGGACTCTGCCTCGCAAGACATTAGCGATCATCCTGCCACCGCTACATCCCCTGCACCCGCATCGGCACAATCCCCAACAAAACCAGAACGCCAAACGTCAACGGATAACTCAACTTCCAGTGTTTATGGTGATACGCCCAAGGCGCTGACGTGGTAAATTTGCGACCTATTCACTCCCACTTGCCCCTCTCTCCCCTCTCCCCTACACCTAAGAAAACACCATTGAGGGAGCAGCCATGCGTCGGGTCGTCATTACAGGGTTGGGCATCGTCTCACCTATCGGGAACAATGCAGCTGAGGTTGATGCGAACCTGCGCGCCGGTAAATCCGGCATCGTCGCGTCTGAGGAAATGAAGGAACACGGGTTCCGCTCTCAGGTCGCTGGTACGCTCAAGATCGACATCACTGAACACGTCGACAAACGCACATTGCGTTTCATGGGGCCAGGTGCCGCCTATGCGCATATCGCGATGGGGCAAGCGATTGAAGACGCAGGGCTGTCTGAGGACGATGTTGTAAACCCGATGACGGGTTTGATCGCAGGCTCCGGCGGGCCCAGCACCTCGGCGATGTATGCCGCGCATAAGGTTGTTGAAACCACAGGCGCGACAAAGCGTATCGGGCCTTTTGCCGTTCCGAAAACCATGTCGTCCACCGTCTCTGCCAACCTCGCCACGGCGTATAAAATCAAAGGCATGAATTTTTCGATCACGTCCGCATGCTCAACGTCCCTGCACTGCATCGGCATGGCCGCGCAGCAGATCGCGCTTGGGACGCAAGACATCATGTTCGGCGGCGGCGGCGAAGAACTGGACTGGACCCTGTCCTGCCTGTTCGACGCAATGGGCGCGATGAGCAGCAAGTACAACGACACCCCTGAAAAAGCCTCTCGCGCGTTTGATGCCAACCGCGACGGCTTTGTCATTGCGGGCGGCGGCGCGATGGTCGTACTGGAATCCCTTGATGGTGCACTTGCGCGCGGTGCGAAAATCTACGCCGAGGTCACAGGCTTCTCGGCGACGTCTGATGGTGCCGATATGGTTGCCCCATCCGGTGAAGGCGGCGAACGCGCCATGCGCGGTGCGCTGAAGACCCTGCCCGAAGGCCGCAAAGTCAGCTACATCAACGCCCACGGCACCTCAACGCCTGTCGGTGATGTCGGCGAAGTGGAAGCCGTGCGTCGTGTGTTCGGCCAAGGCACCACACCGCCGATCAGCTCAACCAAATCCATGACAGGCCACTCCCAAGGGGCCACCGGCGCACAGGAAGCCGTCTATTGCTTGCTTGCATTGCAAGGCGATTACATCATCCCGTCCATCAACGTTGAAATGCTGGATCCAGCACTCGACGCTAGCGAAATTGCGACTGAATTCAAAGCCAACGCCGGCCTCGACACGGTCATGACCAATTCCTTCGGCTTCGGGGGCACGAACGGCTCTATGTTGCTGTCAAAGTACAAAGGGTAAGCCATGACCATTGATATGAACGGCAAACGCGGCCTGATTATGGGGGTCGCCAACAACCGCTCCATCGCTTGGGGCATTGCAGAAGCGATGCACAAGGCGGGCGCGGAACTGGCGTTTTCTTATCAAGGCGAAGGGCTGTTGAAACGTGTTGGTCCCTTGGCCGAAAGCGTTGGGTCTGACACTTTGGTTGAGGCCGATGTCATGGACGATGCGTCGCTCGACACCTGTTTTCAGACCTTGAAAGACAAATGGGGCAAGATCGACTTTGTCGTGCACGCCATCGCCTATTCCGACAAAAACGAGCTGACGGGCCGCGTGTCTGACACCACCCGTGCCAATTTCACCAACTCAATGGCCATCAGCTGCTACAGCTTCATCGACATCGCCAAACGCGCGGCGGAAATCATGCCAGACGGCGGCACCTTGCTGACCCTGACCTATGAAGGTAGTCAGCGGATCACCCCGAACTACAACGTCATGGGCGTCGCCAAAGCTGCGCTGGAATCCGCGACCCGTTATCTGGCCGCTGACCTTGGTCCACAGCAAATTCGCGTTAACGCGATTTCCCCCGGCCCGATGAAAACACTCGCAGGGGCGGCGATCGCTGGCGCACGCCGCACGTTTAAATATGCCGAAGAAAATGCACCCATGCGCCACAACGCGACGCTGGAAGCCGTGGGTGGCACGGCTGTTTATCTGGCGTCTGATGTCGGCGCGTGTACGACAGGTGAAATCATCCACGTCGACAGCGGCTTGCACGTCATGATGATGCCGGCCTTGGAAAATCTCGGTTAATTCTGTGATCAGCCCTGTTGTTTTCCTGTTCTGCGCTCTCGCAGCCTGCCTGGGCACCATCTACGCGCTGCGCGGCGGCTGGACGTCGCCGTTGAAGACAACAATCATCGGGCTTGATCCACAAGGGCTTGGTATCTCGGCCCTCGCCGTGATCCTTGCTGTTGTCTTTTTCGGGCCTGTATTCGGCCTGTCGATCATTCTTGTGGTTGTGATCCATGAATTCGGCCATGTCGC
>JAHBAO020000220.1 GCA_018500065.2 Octadecabacter sp.
ATTAAAGCAGTAATAAATCCAGATGTCGCCCGTGGCCTTCATTACTGCATTCATGGCCGTTTCTAGGGCAGCGGGCGCAAGCATATTATAGCTGACACGCACGATATCGCTGGCCACATCATCTGCGACTTCAAATTCCGGCATCGCAAAGACGATCACATGCAAGAAACCCGCACCAAGATTGTGGCGGATCGTGGCGTCCAGTTCCACTTCGTCTTCCGCAAACACAAGCGCCACCGGCCCCTTTTTAAGAAGGGGTGCACCGTCTTTGAGGAAGGCTTGAAGGGTGTCGTGATGGATCATTGTCATGCTCTGCCTGATTGCCGCTAATGTCAGGTAATTCGCACTTCATTGCAAGCAGGGTAGGGGTGCGCTAAATGCGGTCCTGATCCACCAAGAGGCCACCCCCATGTCTGACCTAAAGAAACCGTCTGACCCTAAAAAGCTGTTCATTAAAACCTACGGCTGCCAGATGAACGTTTACGACAGTGAACGTATGGCTGAAAGCCTTGGCACAAAGGGGTATGTGACCACGGACACGGCGGATGATGCGGATATGATCCTGCTGAACACCTGCCATATTCGCGAAAAAGCGGCAGAAAAGATTTATTCCGAGTTGGGGCGGCTAAAGCCGTTGAAGGCGAAGAACCCTGATTTGAAAATCGGTGTCGCGGGCTGCGTTGCGCAGGCTGAGGGCGCCGAGATCATGACGCGCCAGCCGATGGTTGACCTTGTTGTCGGGCCACAAAGCTACCACCGACTGCCGCAAATGGAAGATGCGTTGGCCCGTGGCGAAACGGCATTGGATACGGATTTCCCGGAAGACGACAAATTCGAAACTCTCAAATCACGCCCGAAAGCCAAGCGCGGGCCGACGGCGTTTTTGACTGTGCAAGAAGGGTGCGACAAGTTTTGCGCGTTCTGTGTGGTTCCTTACACGCGTGGCTCCGAAGTGTCGCGCCCTGCAGATCGCATCATTCGTGAAGCACAGGAATTGGTTGAGGTAGGCGTGCGTGAAATCACGCTGCTTGGGCAGAATGTGAACGCATATCACGGCCATGACGGTGGTCTGGCTGGCCTGATTTGGGATTTGGATAAGGTTGACGGATTGGAACGCAGTCGCTTTACCACGTCCCACCCAAACGACATGGATGATGCGCTGATCGACGCGCATGGCACCTGCGATAAGTTGATGCCGTATCTGCATTTGCCCGTCCAATCGGGGTCTGACAAAACCCTCAAAGCGATGAATCGAAAGCACACGCGGGAACAATATTTCAAGCTGATCGAGCGTATTCGCGCGGCACGTCCCGATTTACTCTTGTCCGGTGATTTTATTGTCGGCTTCCCCGGTGAAACCGAGGCTGACTTTGAGGATACGATGGATTTGGTGCGCACGGTTGGCTACGGGCAGGCGTATTCGTTCAAGTATTCCACACGTCCCGGAACGCCAGCCGCGGAGCGCGCGCAGGTTGATGAGGATGTGAAATTAGATCGTTTGCACCGCCTTCAGGCCTTGTTGAGCGAGCAGCAATACGAGATTCAAAAGTCGATGATCGGGCGCACCGTTAAAGTGCTGTTCGAAAAGAACGGACGCGAGCCGGGCCAGATGATTGGCAAGTCAGAATATCTGCATGCTGTCTTTGCGAACACAACGGATGTCTCAATCGGTGATCTGCGCGATGTTCGGATTGTAAAATCCGAAAGAAACTCCCTCGGTGGAGAAATTGTTTAACCCACCGTCGACGCGAGACGTTGCTCTGGTGACCCCCTGAGAGCCGAGGCCGAATCTCCCGGATTCTCGGGACAATAGGCCCGTTTTGCTACGTTTGTTGCGCGTTTGGCTACAATATGTGGTGATTAGTTCTTCCAATACGCCTAAAATTGGTTATCCATAAGCAGATGATGCGATGGTGGCAGTATTAAGGGGCACACAGTCTGTGCATCTGTTCGTACAGATAGGGGATTGAGCGGTGGTAAGAAATAACGAGAAGATGGGCAGGGAAGGACCGGTAGGGTTCCAACCTTTATCAGTTAGTGAAAGGGGCGTGTCATGCGACACTTAATCAAAACTTTGAAACGCAGTTTAGCGGCGTTAGCTGCTGTAAGCGTTTTGGCGGTGCCAACGTTTGCACAAGAAGGCGTAGCGCGTGGCGAACAAGTCGGCCGTATTCAATGGGGTATCTGGATTGACCCTGATGGGTGCATGCACTGGATGGCTGATGGCGGTATTGAACAGTATCAGGTCAACCGTTTGAACCCTGAAACAGGTCGTCCGGTTTGCATGAAGATCAACACATGCTTTTCAGGCGATACGGATTCGATGTTCCACACGGACAGCTATCAGTTGACTGATTCAGCGCGTCAGCGTCTTCAGCAAGTGTTCAGCCAAAACGGCGTTTCCGGTTACGCGGTTTATGGGCACACAGACAGCCGCGCATCCAACGCCTACAACCAGACCCTATCTGAGCACCGCGCCCGTGCGGTTGCAAATGTAGGTCGCAGCGTTGGCGCTCTCATTGAACGTGAAATCGGTTTTGGTGAGACCCGCCCGATTGCGTCTAACAACTCGGCAGCTGGCATGGCTCAAAACCGCCGCGTCGAAGTCGTCTGCTACAGGTGGTAATCATGATTAATTTTACAAAAATTTCGCTCGGTCTGGCTGTCCTTAGCCTCTCTGCGTGTGTTGGGTTTGAAGGTACACGTACCATGAGTGGCCCAAATGACTTCATCGCTGTTGC
>JAHBAO020000066.1 GCA_018500065.2 Octadecabacter sp.
CCCGCCACTTGGTCAACATAGCGGCGCAGGATGGGCGACAGATAGGCATCCACAACGGTCGTATCCCCGCGCCCAACCAATTTGGCCAAACGGGACACCTCATGGCTGGTGCTTACTTGCGTAAATCCGATTTCGCGCGCGATCTCAGCAACCCGCATTTCGTGCGCGGGGTTTAGGTACGCATGAAGCAATGCCACCGCGACGGCGCGCACTCCGTTATCAAACGCCGACTGCAACGCGCCGCGTACCGCCACCTCATCCAGAACCGTCAGAACACTGCCATCCGCGTTCAGACGCTCCTGCACCTCGGCGACACCGGCGTACAAAAGTTCAGGACGCACAATCTCAAGCGCGAACAAATCGGGCCGCGTTTGATAGCCGATCTTGAGCAAATCACGAAACCCTTCGGTGATCAGCAGCAACACTGCCTCGCCTTTGCGTTCCAGCAAGGCATTGGTCGCAACCGTCGTGCCCATCTTTACCGCCGAAATCGAACCTGCGGGGGGATTCGGTGTTCCGATCAAATCATGCACCCCTTGCACGGCAGCATCGGCGTATTGTTCAGGGTTTTCCGACAACAGCTTTTGTGTCACCACAGTGCCATCCGGCGTGCGTGCAACGATATCGGCAAACGTACCGCCCCGATCGACCCAAAATTCCCACTGTTTTGATGACATGACGCGCCCTTTGTCCAACTCTGTGGACTTGATCAAGGTGCGGGACCGGAAACAACCCCTCAAAAGCGTCAGTTTCGGTTTGACAGGCAGCGCTCGCGCGACTATTCCGCCCGCTGTGCATGGCGTTATAGCTCAGTTGGTTAGAGCGAACGACTCATAATCGTTAGGTCCCTGGTTCAAATCCAGGTAACGCCACCACACACTTTCCGAAATGCACAGGTGTTTGACTCTACGCCCAAGTTGCGTAGATTTCGTCCGCTGGGGGTTAGTTATGGCGTTGTTGCAGGAATTCGAGGCGATTGTCGGGGCAGACTATGCGCTGACAGGGGCTGACGTCGCGCGCTGGTCCAAGGATTGGACGGGCAAGTATTGCGCCGAACCCGGCGTCGTCCTGCGTCCCGCGTCCACGCAAGAAATTTCGCAAGTAATGGCGCTGGCCAATGCAAACCGCCAATCCATCACCCCAGTTTCCGGCCATACCGGCCTGGTCGGCGGCACCTATGCTCCGGGCGGCGTTTTGCTTTCGCTGGATCGGATGAACACAATCCATGACGTCAATACCAGCGCCCGCACGGCCACGGTCGATGCAGGCGTGATCCTGTCCTCCCTGCACGATGCCGCCGAAACCAACGACCTTATCTTTCCGCTGACGTTCGGTGCGCGCGGTTCTGCGATGATCGGCGGCGTGATGTCCACCAATGCGGGCGGATCAAACGTGCTGCGCTACGGCAATACCCGCGACCTGGTGCTCGGGCTTGAGGCCGTGCTGGCCGATGGCCGTATTGTCGACCTTATGACGGCGCTACACAAAGACAATTCTGGTTTGAACCTACGCCAGCTTCTTATCGGCTCTGAAGGCACCCTTGGCATCATCACCAAGGCCGTTGTTAAACTCGCGCCCAAACCACGCGCCTATGCCACCGCAATGGTCGCCACACCTTCCCTTGAAGACGCACTCACTTTGCTGAACCGCACCCAAGACGCCACAGGCGGCGCGGTTGAGGCGTTTGAGTACATGCCACGCAACTACATCGACGTTTACATGGACCGCTTTGAAGGCGCGCGCGAACCTTTCGATGCGCCCCATGACATCAACATCATGGTTGAGGTCGCGACGACGACCAACATGGATGTAAACGAGGTTCTGCTCGACATCATGTCGGGCATGATGGACGCAGGTACCGTCCTCGACGCGGCTGTTGCCCAAAACGAAACCCAACGCCGCGAAATGTGGGAGCGCCGCGAAGCCGCTGCAGAACTTGCCTTTTGGCGCCAGCCCATCGTCGACACCGACATCGCCCTGCCCCTCGATCTGGTGCCCGAATTCTTCGAGCGCGTGGGCGTTGCGATGACCGCCTTAGATCCAAACCATGAGCCGAACTTCGTCGCGCATTTAGGCGACGGCAACGTCCACTACAGCGTTTACCCATCGCGTGACGATCAAGACCTAAAAGACCAAATCATCGAATCCGTCGAAGACATCGTCACCGCCCTCGGCGGCAGCTTTTCAGCCGAACACGGCGTCGGCCTATCCAAGCTGAACACGATGCGCCGCCGCAAAGACCCTGTTGCACTGGACATGATGCGCAAAATTAAGGGCGCGTTAGACCCGAATGGCATCCTCAACCCCGGAAAGCTCATTCCGGACTAGGCGCTGGCCACAGCCTCAAAGAAATCCGGCCCCGCTTGGCCAAGTAATTCTTCAGCCAATGAACGCCCGATTGCAGCACCATCCGCAATCGGCCCGCGTTTTTCGCCAGTAAACACTTGGCTGCCGTCTGGCTTCAATATCTCACCGCGCAGCCAAATCTGGTCGCCTTCCAGCATCGCCAAACCCGCAATCGGTGTTTCACACGACCCATCAAGTGCCGCCAGAAACGCGCGTTCTGCTGCCATTTGCTGCCCTGCTGCCACGTCGTGAATAGCCGCCAACATATCGCGTGCCCGCAGATCATCTGCGCGGCGTTCAATCGAAATCGTGCCTTGGGCAATCGCCGGAAGCATGTCCTCTACCGCAATCGCGCCCGTCGCGTGAACGCCCATGTCCATCCGGTTCAGCCCCGCCATCGCCAAAAACGTCGCCTCGGCAACGCCGTCACCCAGCTTTTTCAGCCGCGTCTGCACGTTGCCACGGAATTCGACGACCTTCAGGTCGGGCCGCTTCGCCAAAAGCTGCGCACGGCGGCGCAGGCTGGACGTGCCAACAACAGCACCCTGTGGTAGATCGGCAATCGACCCGTGGTTCACCGAAACAAACGCATCGCGCATGTCTTCGCGCGGCAAAAACACGTCCAGCACCAACCCATCGGGCTGTTCAACTGGCATATCCTTGGTGGAATGCACGGCGATATCAATGCGCCCCGCCAGCATCGCCTCTTCAATCTCTTTGGTGAACAGCCCCTTATTGCCAATCGTCTTCAGCGCGATATCGGCATCAATCAGCGTGCGGTCATCGCCCGTCGTCTTGATCACACAAATCTCAAACGCATCCTCGGGCAAATCATGTGCCGCCATCAGGCGTGCGCGGGTCTCATGGGCCTGTGCAACAGCCAAAGGCGATCCACGGGTTCCGATTTTCAAAGGCTGGGCGGCCGAGGGCATTTCATATTTCATAAGGCACAATTAGCCGCGCCCCGTGGCCCTTACAACCACTTGACTTGCATGCCCCCAAACGAGACACCGAAACAAAGCAATTGGAGG
>JAHBAO020000049.1 GCA_018500065.2 Octadecabacter sp.
CCCGCGCGTTTCGCGATCCGACGTACACATTGATTTTCCTTGGCTTCTTTTCGTGTGGCTACCAGCTTGCGTTTATTACGGCGCATTTTCCGGCAATGATTACTGAAATGTGTGGACCAATTTTGCCGGGTGGTGCGCTGCACAACTTGGGTGTCACCACGACCTCGGCTCTTGGGGCGGTGGCTATTTCCCTCATCGGGCTTGCCAATATTGGTGGCACGCTCCTCGCGGGGTGGGCTGGGAAACGCTATTCCAAGAAGTACTTACTGGCGGGAATTTATACTGGCCGAACCGTCGCCGCCGCGTTGTTCATTGCATTTCCAATCACCCCGACAACTGTCGTGATCTTCTCTGTTGTCATGGGGTCGCTTTGGTTGGCAACAGTACCACTGACCAGCGGGCTGGTCGCGCATATTTATGGGCTGCGCTATATGGGCACGCTGTACGGTATCGTCTTTTTCAGCCACCAACTTGGCAGTTTCTTGGGCGTCTGGCTCGGCGGGCGCTTGTATGACGCGTACGGTTCTTACACGACAGTTTGGTGGGTTGGCGTCGGTATTGGCGCGTTCTCGGCGATCATTCACTTGCCTATCCGCGAGGATCGACCAGCTGCACAACCAACTGCAGCGTAGGTTTCAACTTCAACCTATCCAGCGGCGTCGCGCAGGGCCTCCCGCAGCACATCAACGACCTGCTCGGAGTGGGTGAAACCCACGCGATGGTCCGCGTCATGTATTACCTCTTGGTGGGAGTTTCGGTTCCATTGCGTCAACGTTCCAAGGGACTTCAGCGGGATCACCTCGTCCTTTTCGGCCCATATGCCAACCACCGGAACGCCTTCACGTCCAATCGTTCTATGTGCGTCCTCTTGAACATCGTTGAGCATGTGGCGACGACTCGACAAGACGGCACGCAGGAATCCACGGCTTTGGTATTCAGCGAGTTGGAGTTCAACGATGCCAGTAATGTCAAACGTCTGCCCAAGCTGCTTACGCAGCGCTTGCCGGTCCCTACGCGTCGCGATGACCGCGTGCAGCCAGTCCCCGAAAAACGGGATCGTACGGCAGAGTTCAGTCAGCTTGTCTTCGCGCAACCAAATGCCCCCTGACGCTAATAGAACTAGGCGCGTAACCCTGTTCGGGTGGGTCTTGGTAAAATGCGTGGCGATCGAGCCACCCATTGAATACCCCATGAGCGTCACGTCATCCGTCAACCCTTGATGTTCCAGCAAGTCTTCGAGTTGTTGGGCAAAGAAGTCACCATTTTGCGCACCGCGCGGCGCATCGGAAAAACCACGTCCGTAAAGGTCATAGACCAGAACACGATACCCGATCTTAGATAGGTGTGCTCCAATGCCGTACCAAACCGGACTTGGGGTGGTTAGCCCGTGTATACACACAATGACCGGCCCGCGGGCTTCGCCGAGCCATTGATAATGGGTCACGCCTTGGCTCAACTTCGCGAACCGCCCTGGGGCTTTCGCTCTGAATGCTTCTGCGCCATGTCGACGGCTTTCCGCAAACATGGGCAACATCGCCAATCCGCCAATTACCAAAAGCGGTAATACCCAACCCAACATTCTTACCGCCCTTTCCAGACATCGAGGATATAGCGGCTTGTCATCAGATCCAGATGCGCACCCCCCCCGTTTTTGAACAATGTGATTTCATCAGGCGATTGACGTTGAAATTGATCAAGCTCGTAATAATCCGCAACGATGTGATCGTCGTTTATCACACCTGCCTCTAACGGAATCTTTAGCTCTCCGATGTGGCCCATTGTTGTGGCGTAGCTGTCCACGAATACTCGGGCGCGAAGGAGTGCTTCATCGTCGACCTCTCGCATGTCAGGGCGATACGCGCCAATCAGGTCAATGTGCTGGCCAGCATGAAACCATGCTCCGTTAAGGATCGGTTCGGTCGTCATGGTCGCCGAGGTTACGATGTCTGCGGCCTTCACAGCGGCTTCTAGGTCGGGCGCGACAGTTACTCCTTCACAGTCCTTTATGAACTGTTCTGCACCTGCGGCCGACCGGTTCCAGACGCTAAAGCGTGCATTGGGAAAGATCGTCGAATAGGCTTGCCACAGCGAACGGCCGACGGTGCCCGCACCAACGATTAGAATGTTATCGCTGTCTGGTCGTGCCAAACGTCGTGCTGCTAAAAGACTATCACCAGCCGTTTTCCATTTGGTCACAAGGTGGAAATCTAGGATCGCTTCCAGCTGGCCATTGCTGTCTGAAAACAGGTTTACCGCACCGTTCACCATCGGGGTTCCGTGCGCCTTGTTGTCGGGGAAAATCGTCGCGCACTTCACGGCCAGACCCATGCCATCGATCCAAGCGGATCGGTTCAACAGTGTCTCTTTGCCGCGGTACATGAACACGTCTTCGACGTTCGCTTTGGGGCGTTCATGGCCCAGCGCCAAGGCATCCGTCAGCGCGATCCAATCAAGGCCATTCTGGCCTTCTTCAAAGGAAATAATCTCGGTCATTGCGCTGCCTCCGGAGTTAACAGGCCTTCATGGACCAGCCTTTCGGCCCATCCGGTTGGCCCTTCAAATAGATGCGTTTGCCAGCCACGTGCTTTGGCTGCGGCAATGTTGTCAGGGCGGTCATCGGCAAACAGCAAGCCCTCCGGCGCGATCCCGCAGTCGTTTTCGACATGCTCGTAGATCGCGGCGGCTGGTTTGATGACTTGTAATTCGCCTGAAATATATCGTTTGTCGAACTCCTCAAGAAACGGATATTCAGGTTCCGCAATCGCGAAGGTTTCATTGCCGAAGTTCGATAGTGCAAACACCGGATGCCCAGCGCGGCGCAATGCCCGCAATAGCCGAACAGAATGGTCGATTGCTGGTGCCGCCATTTCGATCCAACGGTCGCGCCAAAGGGTCAACTCGTCCGTCCAGTCAGGGTTATGGGCGATCGTTTCGGCGATCACATCGTGAAAAATCTCACCTTTGTCCACCCGATCATTCATCTCATGAAGCTGTATCGCCTCAAAAAACTCAGCGCTGCGTTCTGCACCGATTGCACGATCAAAGAACCGTTCGGGTTGCCATTCGATCAGCACGTTTCCAATATCAAAAAGGATCGCTTGGACGGTCATTTACTGGTCCCTTCATTTTTTCTGCAGCGTAACAACATCACGACCACCTCAAAGTGTTTTTGCCGCCCGCAGTTCACGTTCCAACGCATCTAGAAATCGCGAGCGGTCCGCTTTGGAAAACGCTTTCCCACCGCCTTGGCGAAACGGATCAGCGGCACGAATATCCGTCATCAAATCACGAGTAGCGAGGATATTGCCGATATTGGCCTGTGTGAGGGCCTCGCCATTGTGTTTCAGCACGCGTGCGCCGGCCTCAACACATTTCGCGGCCAACGGGATGTCACCAGTGATAACAACATCACCTTTCACAGCACGATCCGCGATCCACATGTCGGCGATATCGGGGCCATCGGGAACAATCACAGTTTCAACAAGCGGGTTTTGCGACGGGCGCAATCCGCCATTGGACACGACAAACATACGAACGCCGTGGCGTGTGCCGACTTTCTCGACCTCTGCCTTTACGGGGCAGGCATCTGCGTCGACATAGATGCTCACGCCCAAAGGGCCTCCGCGTGGAAGTTCATGTGATCTTCCATGAAAGACGCTATGAAAAAGTAGCTGTGATCATACCCCTTCTGAAGACGGATGATCCCTTCTTGGCGTTTCGCGGTGAACGCTGCCGAAAAAGCTTCGGTTCCTAAAAGGTCCCAGAACTGATCGTTGGTCCCAGTATCAACCAGCATCGGCCCATCGAACCCTTGACCCTGCATCAGCAAGGTCGCGTCGTGCGGACCCCAGTTTTCTTTGTCACCCCAGTAGGCGGCGAATTGCTTACGGCCCCAGTCGCTTTCGGTTGGATTGCAGATCGGCGCGAAGGCCGAGACGGATCTGAATCGGCCAGGCAGTGCCATTGCCATCGTCAATGCGCCATGCCCGCCCATTGAATGGCCCGTGATGGATTGGCGGGTCATGTCGACTTCAAAGTTTTCAGCGATTAGCGCGGGGAGTTCTTCGGCAGTGTAAGTCCACATTTTGAAGTGCTTTGACCAAGGTTCTTGCGTCGCGTCGATGTAGAAACCCGCGCCTTGGCCGAGGTCATAGGCGTCATCATCGGCGACACCATCACCGCGCGGGGAAGTATCTGGAAACACGAGCGCGATGCCCTGCTCAGCGGCCCAAGCCTGCGCGCCTGCCTTGGTCATTGCGTTCTCGTGGGTGCAAGTGAGGCCGGATAGGAACCAAAGAACGGGCACAGGGCCGTCTTTGGCCTCTTCGGGCATGAAAACTGCGAAGGTCATGTCGGTTCCGGTCGCGGTGGACTTATGCTTGTAGACGCCCTGAACACCGCCAAAGCATGCGTTCTCTGAAACGGTTTCCATCAGCTTTTCCCTTCATAGGTGGTCAGGATGTCGTCCAATCCCTTTTTCTTCTTCGCAATCGCTGGGACTGTCGCATCTTCTGCGGGATGCCCCACGGCAAGGATCATGATTGGCTTTTCATTTTCGGGGCGCGCGCAGAGTTCATTCAGGAACTTCATCGGGTTCGGTGTATGCGTCAGGCAAGACAGCCCTGCTGTGTGGAGCGCGGTGATCAACATCCCCGTGGCGATGCCAACACTTTCAGGCACGTAATAGTGTTTAACGCGCTCACCATTTCGCTCTCCCCAACGCTGGGCGAAAATTACGATTAGCCACGGAGCTATGTCGAGGTGCGGTTTGGAAGCGTCCGTGCCAATAGGTTCAAGCGCCTTTAGCCACGCGTCACCGCCACCACCGCTGTAGAATTTCTCTTCTTCGTCTTCCGCAGCTTTGCGGACGGCGGCTTTCATTGCAGGATCGTTAATCGCGACGAAATGCCAAGGCTGCTGATTAGCGCCACTTGGGGCAGTTCCAGCGGCTAGAACACAGGCCTCGATCACGGCCTTGGGGACCGGTTTGTCAGTGTACTCACGAATGGAGTGGCGGGTTTTGACGTGGGCATAGAAACGTTCTGCTTCGGCCAGCATTTGTGCGTCGTCATAGTCTGCGCGGTCTGGCAACGGCAGGGCGGAATAGGTGGGGGGCGTGTCTGTCATTGGGGCTTTCATCTATGTGACGGCCGCGATCACCGCGGTAATTGTGAATACGCTCAAGGCAGTTGAAATCAATATCGACGCAGAGACCCTTGTTGGGGCCACGCCGTAGTGTTGGGCAAGAATGTAGACATTTCCAGCGACGGGCAAGGCCGCGGCTGCGATCATGACGCCAGCGGCGTAGGGGTCAACCGGGAACATCACAAGCCCTGCAAAGGCGACAGCGCCCGGGTGCAGGATAAGTTTCGCAAACGAGAGCCAACCGGCCACCGCCAATTTCTCGGCTGACTTCGTGGCAAGGGATGCGCCGATGGCGAACAAGGCCCCCGGAGTCGCTGCCGCACCAAGTATCGCTAGGAACTCGTTAGCGGGTTTTGGTATTGGCAGGCCAAACGAAGACACGATTAGGCCGAGTGAGATTGAAACGATCATCGGGTTCTTCAACAAGCCAACCCCGACCGTTCTCAACACGCCGATAGACATACGCCCGTCGCGCGACCCCGTGATCAAGATAACGATGAGCGAACCGAACACGATTAGGTCGACGGCAAGGACGAGCATGACAGGGCCGATGGCCTGCTCCCCGAGGAGGAGGACCAGCATTGGAATGCCCAGAAACCCGACGTTTCCAATGACAGCGCATTGGGCTTCGACGGCCGCTTCTTCGATGCCGCGCTTTCTGAGCAACGCGACGCCTGTCGCAATGAGATAGATAAAGAGCGTGCCCCAAAGGTAAGCAAACACAAATGGCCAATCGAGGATCTCGTTCAGCGACAGGTTCGCGGAAAAGCGGAAAAGCATTGCAGACAATGCAAAGTAGAACACAAATTTCGTGAGGTACGCGGTTGCTTCTGGCGTAAAAAAGCCCGTGCGCCCCGCGCCATAGCCCAACGCGATGAGCGCGAAAAATGGAAGCGTCTGAAGAAAAATCTCTAACATGGACTACGCTTAGCACCACGCAAAGACATGCAAAAGCCTCTAGCCGCTACCGATGATCATACCGGCAGCGAGCACGAGCGCGCCCCCGAGGACCACTTGAAACGCGGCCCGAAAGAATGGCGTTTGCATGTAGCGGTTTTGAATCCATGCGATGGCCCAAAGTTCGATAAAAACCACTGCAAAGGCGATAATCGTTGCGGTCCAAAAGTCGGTGATGAGATAGGGTAACGCATGCCCCATTCCCCCGAGCGTTGTCATGACGCCGGAAGAAATTCCGCGCTTAATAGGTGATCCGCGGCCGGAAATTTGGCCATCATCACTCGCGGCCTCAGTGAAACCCATTGAGATACCAGCGCCGATACTGGCAGCGGACCCGACAAGAAACGTCGTCCAAGTGTCTTGTGTCGCAAAGGCAGTGGCGAAGATCGGCGCGAGCGTTGAAACGGATCCATCCATCAGCCCCGCAAGGCCGGGCTGCACCCATGTCAGAACGAACTGGCGGTGCGCCGCGTCTTTTTCCTCTGTATCCGCATCGGGGTTCACATTCTCTGCGACCAGCTCACCAGCGCGTTCCGAGTGCCCCGCCTCGGCTGCGGCAAGGTCGCCCAACAACGCACGTGTCGCTGCATCGGTCGACGTTTTTGCCGCCGTTTCGTAAAACCGCTGGGCGTCGCTTTCCATTTGGCGGGCTTCATCGCGGATGCGCTCAAGGCCGAGGTTTTCAACAAGCCAGACCGGGCGCCGCGCGTAGAAACCTGCCACATGTTCGCGGCGAACAAGGGGAATCGTATCCCCAAAGCGGCTTTGGTGCATTTCGATGAGGCGGCGACGGTGCCCGTCTTCCTCAGCCGCCATGCCCTCAAAAACCGATGCAGACGCGGGAAATTCGCCCCGCAGTCGTTCTGCATAGCTGCGATAGATCCTTGCGTCGTCTTCCTCAGATGAGATCGCAAGCGCGAGGACCTCTTGTGCTGAAAGGTCTGAGAAACGTTTTCGGTTCGAAATTCCAGGGATCATAGCGACTCTCACGATTAGAATGATTCTAATGTAAGGTGTTATATTTTGCCGACAACCCCAAAAAGTGAACCGTTTAGTTCACTTTACCCTTGCAAACTAAACGAATCAGTTTAGTTATTTGGAAATCAAGTTCACCTTTAAGGATAAACCCATGAAAAACCTCGCACTTGCCGCCATCACTTCCGCATTGATCGCCTCATCTGCTGCTGCAGGTGGCATCGCGTTTTCCCTTCCCAATCTGACTTTCCCACCAGCGCCCGAAACCATCGTCACGAAAGACTGCCAGTCGTTTGACGTAACGGAGACCGTTTGTACTGAGCAGGAATGAACAGCGCCTCCTTGCCCGTTCTAAACGGTTCAGTTTATAAAACTGGGCAGGGAGACACTTCATGGCAGACGGAACACCAACGGTTAAGCGCGGGCGCAAATTCGACCAAGTGCTGTCAGGCGCACGCAACATTTTCATGTCTGATGGTTTTGAAGGGGCGAGTGTCGATGACATCGCTAAGGCAGCGGGCGTTTCGAAAGCGACGCTTTACAGCTATTTCCCTGACAAACGTCTGCTGTTTATGGAGGTCGCCAAGACCGAATGCGTGCGCCAAGCGGATTCTGCCATCGAAACAATCGATATGTCCGAACCAGCTGGCAAAGTCCTTACGCAAGCGGCGTGGCAAATGGTTTGCTTTTTCACGTCCGATTTTGGTCAGCGCGTGTTCAGACTTTGCGTGGCTGAAAGTGACCGCTTCCCTGAACTAGGGCGCGAGTTTTATCAAAGCGGCCCCGCATTGGTACGCGAAAAGCTGGTTAATTTCCTGAAGGTCGCGATTTCGCGTGGCGAGTTGGAGATTGATGATCTGACACTTGCCGCCGATCAGTTCAGCGAATTGTGTAAGGCAGACCTTTTTCCGCGTTTAGTTTTCAGCATGGATACGGCCTTCGACGACACCCAGAAAGAACGGATTGTGACGGGCGCTGTGCAGACATTCCTTGCGCGCTATGCTGTTTAGGCGGGCG
>JAHBAO020000264.1 GCA_018500065.2 Octadecabacter sp.
GTGTCAAAGCCCCACGGATTGGCGCGACCACGTTGCATGACGAGGTACAGGGCGATGTCACTTGGCAGAACGAACAGCTTGATGACATGATCCTGCTGCGCAGCGATGGCAGCCCTGTCTATATGTTGGCGGTTGTTGTGGATGACCACGACATGGGCGTGACCCACGTTATTCGTGGCGATGACCACCTCGCCAATGCGTTCCGCCAGAATCTGATTTACGACGCGATGGGCTGGGACAAACCCACCCTCGCCCACATTCCGCTGATCTTTGGACCTGACGGCAAAAAACTGTCCAAACGCCACGGCGCAACGGGTGCTGCCGAATATCAGGCCTTGGGGTATCCCGCAGCCGGCATGCGCAACTATCTGACCCGTTTGGGCTGGTCGCACGGCGATGACGAGTTTTTCAGTGATACCCAAGCCCGCGAATGGTTTGACCTGAACGGCATCGGCAAAAGCCCTGCACGTTTTGATACCAAGAAGTTGGAAAACATCTGTGGCCAACACATCGCAATCGCGGACAATGCTGCGCTGCTGCATGAATTGGAGGGCTTTCTTGCGGCAACCCAGCAAAGCGCCCTAACGTCACAACAGCATGACGGAATGTTGAAAGCAATGGACAGCCTTAAAGAGCGTTCAAAGACCTTTCCAGAACTTGTTGAAAAGGCTCACTTTGTTCTGACGTCCCGCCCCATCGAAATGGATGAGAAAGCGGCAAAATCCCTCGATGATGTACACAAAGGTATACTGGAAGAATTGACGCCGCAGTTGCAAACTGTTAGCTGGACCCGAGACGAACTTCAGGGGATCGTGGCCGCCCTCGCAGAGGCCCATGACACCAAACTCGGCAAACTCGCAGGGCCCCTTAGGGCCGTCCTCGCAGGGCGCGCTGTTTCCCCGTCTGTGTTCGATATGATGCTGGTCCTTGGGCGCGACGAAACAATCGCGCGTATCAAGGACGCAACCGGTTGAAACACTTTGGTTACCCTTTTTAGGTACTGGGTGTGTTGACCGGAAAACCGCTGTCGTCGCTTGGGATATCCCAAGGGCGTACCTAGAAAGGGATTAACATGACCGAGACCAAAACCGCGACATTGACGATTGATGGCAACTCTTTTGAACTGCCAATCCATTCCCCTTCTATCGGCCCAGACGTTATCGACATTCGAAAGTTGTACGGTCAGTCCGGTGCGTTTACCTACGATCCAGGTTTCACGTCCACTGCGTCCTGTGACAGTACGATTACATTCATTGATGGTGAAAAAGGCGAACTGCTGCACCGCGGCTACCCGATTGACCAACTGGCGGGCCAGTCCCACTACCTCGAAGTGTGTTTCCTGCTGCTTTACGGCTACCTGCCGGAAGCGAACGAGCTTGAAAAGTTTGAGCGTCTGGTCACCAACCACACGATGATCCACGAGCAGATGCACAACTTCTTCCGTGGCTTCCGCCGTGATGCGCCACCTATGGCGACTATGGTTGGTGTTGTTGGTGCGATGTCCGCATTCTACCACGATTCCACCGACATCAACGACGAACACCAGCGCGAAGTTGCGTCCATTCGTTTGGTTGCGAAGATGCCAACGATCGCTGCGATGGCCTATAAGTATTCAATCGGTCAGCCGTTCGTGTACCCGCGCAATGACCTGGATTACGCGTCCAACTTCTTGAACATGTGCTTCAGCGTTCCTGCCGAAGAATATCAGGTGAACCCGATCCTTGCACGCGCGATGGATCGTATTTTCACGTTGCACGCTGACCACGAACAAAACGCATCCACGTCTACTGTGCGTCTTGCGTCCTCATCCGGTGCGAACCCGTTTGCATGTATTGCCGCTGGTATCGCCTGTCTTTGGGGCCCTGCCCACGGTGGCGCAAACCAAGCCTGCCTTGAGATGCTGAAAGAAATCGGCACAGTTGATCGCATTCCTGAGTTCATCGCCCGCGCGAAAGACAAAAACGACAACTATCGTTTGATGGGTTTCGGCCACCGTGTTTATAAAAACTTCGACCCACGCGCGACTGTGATGAAAGAGTCCGCTGACGAAGTGCTTGAATTGCTCGGCGTTGAAGACAACCCGTTGCTGCAGGTCGCGATGGAACTTGAAAAGCAAGCGCTTGCTGATCCATACTTCGCTGAAAAGAAGTTGTTCCCGAACGTAGACTTCTATTCCGGCATCATTCTCGAAGCGATGGGATTCCCGACATCCATGTTCACGCCGATCTTTGCGATGGCGCGGACTGTCGGCTGGATTTCCCAATGGAAAGAGCAACTTGACGATCCGCAGCTTAAAATTGGCCGCCCGCGCCAGTTGTACACGGGTGAGACGCGGCGCGATTACGTCGACATCGAAAACCGCTAAGCGGCTGGACGAATTACAAAAGGCCCTCCAAGATAACTTGGGGGGCCTTTTGCTATGCTAATAACCGAACGCCTGACCTTGCGGGGACCTGAAGCGGATGATCTCGACGATATGTTCGCGATCTTTTCCAACAGGTGCGCAATGCGTGATTGGTATACCCCACCCAATAAGATGGACGGGGGTTTCATTGGCAACGCCGGCAGAGATGTCGGCACCAAATTTGGCTTCATCCTGCTCCCAGTCTGTTGGCGCAAAGCGCACATTTTGCATCAATGGGATATGATCAGACAGTGTGTATTTGGCGTTGGAGCGGAATCACTCTAGCTTGTGACTTGCCAAGGCGCTTGGGACTCACATCACACTGGGCTCCACCTGTCTCGATCTAGGCAGCGTACCGATTTGGCGAAACACTGGTTTTCACCTAAGGTACGGGTTTGGTATTAAGGAGAGTGATATGGGTGGAGATGCAACAGAAGACAGTGATGGCGAAACAGGTTTTGAAATCTGCAATAACATCAAATTTTCTGTCAACGTCGACAACGTTTGGTTGAAAGATGCAAACTACAAAGTGGTGCCGGGCAAAGAACCTGTTTTCACGGCAATCGAAAGAAAAATAGACGGCAATACAAGCCTAGGAGACGGGTCGCGTTGCACCGTTTACGTTGGGCTAAACAAGAACCTCTCAGTTCCAACCTCTCGGCTCAGTTACCATGCTCTAAAAAAGGTCTATAAGATTCACCTTGTTTATCCATTCAGCCAACTCAACGAAGTGCTTCACGCCATGACAGCACCTGATATCACTTTGAAAGTTGAAGCTAACGGAGGTGTGTCAGACATCTTGTTAGAGGCAAAAAAACCCTAACGCCCCTCATACTTCGCGGGACGCTTCTCAAGGAACGCCAGCACGCCTTCTTGGAAATCGCGGGTTTTGCCGCACTCACCTTGCAGGCGCGCTTCGGTCGCAAGCTGTTCATCCAGCGTATTTTCGAACGATCCGCGCAGCGCGGTTTTGACCCGCTGATAGGCCGCCGTTGGTCCCGCGGCGAGGTGTAGTGCGCGTTTGGCGACATGGGTGTCGAATTCTTTCAGGGGCACGGATTCGTAGATCATGCCCATATCAGCGGCCTGACGGCCCGTAATCTTATCCCCAAACAGCGCCGCCCCCATCGCTTTTGCCGACCCCATCTGACGTGGCAACCAATAGGTTCCGCCCGCATCAGGGATGAGGCCAATACGTGTAAATGCTTGAATAAAATAGGCTTCATCCGCCGCGATCACCACATCCGCCGCCAACGCGAGGTTCGCCCCTGCCCCCGCCGCCGCACCATGCACGGCGCAGATCGTCGGAATTTTACAGTCAAAGATCGCCTTAAGCATCGGAACATATTCATCCCGCAACGTGCGTTCCAGATCAAGGTTCGTGGCATTGCCGCTATCGCCCAAATCTTGTCCCGAACAAAACGCATCCCCCGCGCCCCCAATCACCAAAACCCGTGCATCACGTTCAGCCGCTTTCACCGCGTGGGTGATTTCGGCGCGCATTTGCACATTCAGCGCGTTCTTCAGATCAGGTCGGTTTAATGTCAGCGTGGCGACATTGTTGGCAATCTCGAGGCGGATGGTGGCGTATTCCATAGGGCGTCCTTTGTGTGGCATTGCGCCTACACTACTAAACTCTCCGGTTCAAAAAAGCCCAAACGCAACGTCAGAGAAACCAGCGCGCATTAGGATCGCATGATCTTGTCAATACGCGCCTGTTCTTCTGCGCTCAGCTCCTCAGGGCCAGCGGCGCGGGACCGCCCGCGGATTGTAACCGCGGCAATGCCACCCGCCAGCAACAACATAAGCGGCGCAGCAAGCCACAGCGCAAAGTTCGCACCTTCGACCCGCGGGCTGAGCAGGATGTAATCGCCGTAGCGGTCTACCAGATACTGCACCGCTTGATCGTCCGTATCGCCCGCAACCAGCCTTTCGCGCAGCAGAATGCGCAAGTCACGCGAAATACCCGCGTTGCTTTCATCAATGCTTTCGTTGCGACAAACCGGACAACGCAAGCCTTCTGAAAGGGCACGCGCACGAAGTTCAAGTGCAGCGTCGTCCAATATCTCGTCCGGTTGCACCGCTGCGAGCGGGGCCGCAGCCAAGCACAAAACGAACGCAAGCCACCTCATTCCGCTGGCACCGCGTTTGAGGCTGACTTTGCCGCACCAGCGGCAACACGCAAGCGTCTGTCAGACAACGAAATGAAACCACCCAGTGCCATCAGTATCGCACCACCCCAAATCCAGTTGGCAAAAGGTTTGATGTAAGTGCGCACGGCCCAACCGCCACCCGTTTGCGGATCGCCAAGGACAATGTAGACATCGCGCAGAAAACCGTTGCGAATACCGGCTTCGGTGGTTGGCATCTGCGCGACCGGATAAATGCGTTTTTCCGCGAACACTTGACCAACAGCGCGACCATTGCGGTAGACATTCATCTCACCGCCTTCGCCGTAGTAATTCGGACCGTCAATTTCGACGACGGAGGCAAGTTCGATCTCATGAATGCCCACGTCCCAGCGATCCCCCACTTGGGCCACACGAATATCCTCCGCTTCCCATGCGAGCAGTGCGGCCACCGCAAAGACCGAAATTCCAAGACCTGAATGCGCTGTGAACTTACCCCAATCCGCACGTGGCAGTCGGGTGAGGCGTTTAAGCCGCGCCGATATCGCGCCGCGCCCCGTGCGCAGCCAGATATCCATGCACGCGCCACCCACGACCCAAACGCCCAAGATAACGCCAATTGGCCCCAAGGCAGAACGTCCGGTTTGCAACGCGAACGCCAAAGACCCACAGGCAATCGCAAGCGCCGCGACGGGTGCCATAGATTTCATGGCCTTGCTGAGGCTTCCACGTTTCCACGCCAACACCGCCCCCACAGGTAGGATGATTGTCAGTGGGACAAAAATCAGGGTGAACGCAAAATCAAAGAACGGTGGCCCGACGGACACCTGTTCAGGTTTGTCGAAAAGCCCAAGCGCGTAAAACGGGTTCGCCATGCCGCCGCGCCAAACAGGACTCGCCGAAGCAAGCTCAACCACCAATGGCCAGATCGTGCCCCAAAAGACCACAAAGCTTGAGACGGCAAGCAAGACGTTGTTGGACACAAGCGCGGTTTCACGACTGACCAGCCCAAACACACCTTTCGATTCCATCGCCTTTGCGCGCAGGGCGAACAACAACAAGCCACCCCCGACAAAGATTGCCAGGATCATCAAGATGAACACGCCGCGCTCTGGGTCATTGGCGAAGGCATGCACAGACGTCAGCACACCGGACCGCACGATGAATGTTCCGAGCAATGAGAACCCGAATGCGAGGATCGCAAGTAGTATCGTCCACGCCTTAAGGCTTTCGCGTTTCTCGACCACAATGGCAGAATGCAGCAAAGCAGCTGCCAAAAGCCACGGCATAAAGGATGCGTTTTCAACCGGATCCCAGAACCAGAAACCGCCCCAACCAAGTTCGTAATAGGCCCACCATGACCCAAGCGCGATGCCGATTGTCAGAAAGATCCACGCCGCCAAAGTCCACGGGCGCACCCAGCGTCCCCAAGCGGCATCAACGCGTCCTTCCAACAAGGCCGCAATCGCGAACGAGAACGACATGCTGAGGCCGACATAGCCGAGGTACAAAAACGGTGGATGAAACGCGAGGCCGGGATCTTGCAAAAGCGGGTTCAGGTCTTGGCCATTGAAAGGTGGAAATTCCAGCCGTTCAAACGGGTTGGATGTGAACAGGATGAACGCATAAAACGCAACACTCACCGCCGCCTGAACACCCAATACCCGTGCACGCAAGCTGGCGGGTAGATTGCTTCCAAACCAACTGGCGCAAGCCCCGAACAGCACCAAAATCAGCAACCACAGAAGCATTGACCCTTCATGGTTGCCCCAAACGCCGCTGATTTTATACAGCATCGGTTTGTCAGAATGGCTGTTGGCGACCACAAGGCGCAGCGAGAAATCAGACACCACAAAGGCATACGTCAGGGCGGCAAAACTGAACCCTACAAGTAGAAATTGCACGGTCGCAGCAGGATCAGCGAGCGCCATCCAACCGCGCCACCCTTTGTGCGCGCCAATCAGCGGTACAACCATTTGCACAACCCCAACGAGGGCGGCAAGAATCAAAGCGAAATGTCCAAGTTCAATAATCATGGTGTGATTATAGGTCAGATGCGCTGCGCCGCCAGTGAAACCACAATCACAAATTAGGGCGAAACGTCACGGTTGCGTTTGGCGCTGTTGCCATTCCACAAGGGCCGGATTTGATGCTGGTGTCACCGCGTCCAGCGTCAGATCAGCCGAGGGGCTACTTTGGGCAACTTGCGGCGTGTCAAACCGCAACGCCTGTAACGCCCGTGTGTTTGCCACCACAGTTGGAACCCGCGCCAATGTTTGCGCAATGGAGCGTTGAAAATCCTGACTATGGGCCTGATGACGTGCCCCGAAATAAAAACTCACAATGGCGCCCATCAGCCACCACAGCGGGTCCGGCACCAGCGAAATACCCTGCATACGCGTGGAAAACCAAACCGGATCAACCATCGCAACCACAAACAGGCCAATGGTTCCAAACGCCAATAAGGGACGCGGCAGCCGGTTCAACCCGTCCATCAGGCGGTCAAAGAACCCGACCCGTGGCACCCTAAACTCGGATGCGAACTGCTGCATGGATTGCTGTCTTGTCGCGGCCTGACGCACGGCCGCGCCTTCTGCGTTCTCACGAAACACCTGTGCCGTTTCGACAATCACATTGCGGCCATCCCCGAACACGCCCCTGAACACCCGCTCTATCAAACCCATCGCGCTGTCCTGTCACGGTGCTGGGCGTCGCTAAGGTGAAAGCGTGGCGAAATGAATTCCTCCGCCCGCGTAATCCATCCGCCCTTGCCGCCATCGCGCCGCCGCGCGTATTTGCGACTGGCGGGGCGCGCATCTGCAAGGGCGTAGTAATAATTGCGCCGGGCGATGCCGTAGGCATCCACGAAATGGTCCACGGCCGCCGCCAGGCCCTGTTCTGTTGCGGCAACCGTCTGGGGCCCGATCACACCGTCAACAGTCACCGTGATGCGCATGTCTTGCAGCAAACGCTGCAAAATCCGCACGGCATTGGCGCCTGCGTTCACATACATATCAAACACCGTCGCGTGCAGTGCCGCAGGTAAATGGCGAATATTGGGACGGTTGAAATAATGGTCAACGAAGATGGTAACAGCCTGTTCCCGCGTCAACACACGAACATCCTGCTGCGTCACCTGCCCGTCACCGTCCAGATCAAGCCCAAGGCGGCGCATGGTGTGAATAGTGACACCGTGGTTCGTTGCTCCGCCCGGATCATCAGGGTCGTTAACGTACCCGCCCTCACGGGCAACAATACCTTCAGCGATTTGGTGAACATCGTGCATTTTGGCACCCCCATGCAGTTGCGCATGAAGGGTGCTCGATTGGGGTTAACCGTTGGTAGCGGTACCGTCCGTTGCGTCGCTCGCTTGCTCTTCAACGGGTTCGCAATAGTTCTGCTGCTCGTGCATGTTTTCGACTTCGGCAGGCATGTAGGTTTCGTCATGTTTTGCAAGAATTTCAACAGCTTCAAACGTACCGTTAATGTAGTTTCCCTGCCCAACCATGCCTTGACCTTCTTCAAACAGGCTCGGTAAAATGCCCTCAAACGTCACTGGCACCGCCTTAAAACAATCCGTCACAACAAAGGACACATGGGTGCCTTCACCGCGCACGATGGAACCGGCCTGCACCATTCCGCCAATGCGAAACAATTCAGTTTCTTGGGGTGGTTGCGCAATCACTTCGCTGGGGGAGCGAAAGTAATTAATGCCATCGCGCAGCGCGTACCCAATGATCGCCGTGGACAGCACAAGCGCCACAATTGCTACGATAATAATCTGGATACGGCGTGTTTTCTTAAGCGATTTCATAGCTCAACCCTAAGGAAATAGCGGAGCCATCATAAGCCCCTCGGTCTCTGAAAGACCTAACATCAGATTTGCGTTCTGCAAGGCCTGCCCGCTGGACCCTTTGGTCAGGTTATCAAGCGCGGCAATAACAATCGCCCGGCCAGCCCGACGGTCCGCGACCACCCCGACATGGCAGAAATTCGACCCACGAATGTGGCGAATGCTGGGATGTTCGCCAAAGGGCAGCACAACAACAAACGGCTCATCCGCGTACTGCTTCATCAGCACGTCATGAATAGCTTGCGCATCGCCTTTCACATAATTTGTCGCAAGAATTCCGCGGTTTGCGGGGATAAGGTGCGGTGTAAACTGGACGTCCACAGGCCGTCCTGCCACTGCTGAGAACTCTTGATCGAACTCACCCAAATGGCGGTGCGTGCCGCCGACGGCATAGGCATGTGCGCCCTCAGACAGCTCTGCGTGCAATAGGTTTTCCTTCAACGCACGCCCCGCACCGGACACCGCACAGGCCAAATCCATGATGATTTCATCAAGATCGATCACCCCCGCTGCGATCAAAGGCCGCAGCGCAAATTGCCCAGTCGCTGCGTTGCAACCGGTTCCGGCCACAAGCCGCGCACCTGCGATCTCGTCACGGTAAAATTCAGTCAGGCCATAAACAGCCTCTTTTTGCATCTCAACGGCGGCGTGGTCATTGCCGTACCACTTTTTATAGGCCGCAGGATCGCGCAGCCGGAAATCCGCACTCAGATCAACGATCTTCAGCGTTTTGGGCAGTTTTGAAATCACCTCTTGGCTGGTCTTATGCGGCAACGCACAGAACGCCAGATCGATACCGTCGAAATCAACGTCCTCAATCGTCGTCAAAACAGGCAGGTCCAAGTGGCGTAAATGTGGGAACACCTGCGCCATGCTTTGCCCCGCTTTGGAATTGCCAGACAGCGCGGCTATTTCAATGTTCGGGTGGCCAGAAATCAAGCGCACAAGTTCAGCACCCGTATAGCCAGAGGCCCCAAGGATTGCGATTTTATAAGTCATTTCAATGTCTCCGTGACCAAAACCTTGGTCTTGGCATGCGTCAATTATCAGTTAAGCGGTTTGAAACTGAATCTCTCGTCGCAGGAATTGGGTTGCGCTGTTGCTCACGCGCTTGGGGTCGCCAGAGGTCAGGAAACGCGCTTGGCCATCGCCAACCATTTCAGGGTGGCGCGTCAGGTAATCGGCTAGGCTTTCAGCCACCAAATTGGCCTGCGAATAGACCTTCACATCGTCGCCAAGTGCCTTTTGGAACGCGTCCTGCATCAGCGGGTAAGGCGTGCAGCCCAAAATCGCCGCATCAGGTTGCGGCATTTTGCGTTTCAGCGCGTCCACATGGCTGTTCACCAGGGCTTCGGCCAAGATCAGGTCATTGTCTTCTA
>JAHBAO020000375.1 GCA_018500065.2 Octadecabacter sp.
CGTTCAAAGGCCAAATGGCCGATCACATGGATTTCCGAGACGTGGTGCATGCAACGCAGTTGCAGATGCTGGAACAACACGGCGACAACGTGTTTCAGGGCCGCGTGATTGAAGTCCACATTGGCACGCTGCTGGCGGATCAGGCGTTCACTTTCACTGACTGGACAGCGGAAATGAAGGCCAAGGCTTCTGTTTGTATTTCCAACGATGAGACGTTGATCGGCTCGCTTGAGCTTTCAAAATCCCGTATCCAAATCATGATCGATAAGGGCATGGAGCATGACAACGGCATGTTGGCAGGTTTGATCGCGAAGGCCGACAAGCGCATCGCTGAAATCAAGTCTGGCGAGAAACCGGCATTGCAGCCTGACAGCAACGCCAAGTATTTTGCAGAAGTGGTCGTTGATCTAGACACCATCGTTGAACCGATGATCGCTGACCCTGACGTAAAAAATGCTGATATTTCAAAGCGTTACACCCATGACACCATCCGCCCGATTTCCTTTTATGCAGACAAGAAGGTCGATCTTGGCTTTGTGGGGTCGTGCATGGTGCACAAGGGTGACGTGAAAATCGTCGCTCAGATGCTGCGCAACTTGGAAAAGGACTCTGGCAAGGTTGAGTTCAAAGCGCCGCTTGTCGTCGCCGCGCCCACCTACAACATCATTGATGAGTTGAAGGAAGAAGGCGACTGGACTGTGCTGCAAAAGTACTCTGGTTTCGAGTTCAACGATGCAGCGCCAAAGAACACCGCACGGACAGAGTACGAGAACATTCTCTATCTCGAACGTCCGGGCTGTAACCTTTGCATGGGTAACCAGGAAAAGGCGGCCAAAGGTGACACGGTTCTCGCAACGTCCACGCGTCTATTCAAAGGCCGTGTTGTTGAAGATACCGCTGAGAAAACTGGCGAGTCCTTGTTGGCGTCTACCCCAGTCGTCGTGCTCTCCGCGATCCTCGGGCGCACACCAACACTGGACGAGTACAAAGACGCGGTTGAGGGCATCGACCTCACCAAGTTCGCCCCGCCAATCGAAAAGCCAGCGGGCGCTAAATCCGCGCACTTCTAAACAACTCACCGCTAGGTGAAAAAATTTCGGGCGCATCGAAAGATGCGCCCGTTTTTTATTCGGATTTGGGGCGTCGTCCCTGCCCTACGGCAACGTCGCGATCACTTCACATCCGCAGGCATTTCATGCTCCGGTACGTGATACCCGCTGGCATACTCGCGCACGAGCCTGCGGATTTCATCCCGATCAGCATCCGCGACAGCCGCCTCAAAGTCCTTCAGCATCCGCTTGGTCATGATTTCGCCGTGTTTCTCTTCCTGCGCACGCAGAATTTTTTCATGCGGCGTCTCAGTGAGCGAGGCGTTGTCGATCAGCAGCTCTTCGTATAGCTTTTCACCAGGGCGCAATCCGGTGACCTTAATCTCAATCCCACCCGGGGCATTGGGCGATTGCACAGTCGCACCCGACATCTCAATCATGCGGCGCGCGATGTCGATGATCCGCATCGGTTTGCCCATGTCCAAAACGAAGACATCACCACCCTCGGAAAACGCACCTGCGAGCAGCACGAGCCGTGACGCTTCTGGAATCGTCATGAAAAACCGGGTGACCTCGGGGTGGGTCACCGTAACTGGGCCGCCGTGGCGGATTTGTTTTTGAAACAGCGGCAACACGGACCCGGATGAGCCCAACACATTGCCAAACCGCACCATCGAAAACCGCGTCTTAGCAGACCGAGACGCAAGGTCTTGCAGCACAAGTTCCGCCAAGCGTTTCGTGGCGCCCATTATATTCGTCGGGCGAACGGCCTTGTCGGTCGACACGAGAATGAACCGCTCAACACCAGCGGCCAACGCCGTCTCTGCCAACGTGCGCGTGCCGAGAATATTGTTTCGCGCGCCCTCAATCTCGTTTTCCTCAATCAGCGGCACGTGCTTATAAGCCGCGGCGTGCAGCACGATTTCCACCTTCTGGCTGCGCATTATGGCTTCAACGCGGCGGCGATCACACACAGACCCAAGGCGCGCGACGACTTCAATATTCTTGCTGGCTGCCTCCGCACGAAGCGCGGCCTCGATCTCATAAAGCGCGTATTCACTTTGCTCAAACAGCACGATGCGTTCCGGATTACATTCCAGCAACTGCTTGCATAGCTCGGACCCAATGGACCCCCCTGCCCCCGTCACCATCACAGAGCGGCCCGCGTAGGATTTTGCGACAACAGGCAGATCAAGGTTTACCTTTTTACGCCCAAGGAGCGCTTCTGGCGCGACAAGCTGAAGTTCCTTGCTGCGACCGGATATCAGATCGACAAAGGACGGCAAAACTTGAATTTCGACTCCAAGTTCATCGAGGTCTTCGACGATGCGCGCAACTCCGGACTGATCCAATGAGGGGATTGCGATCAAAACCCTAGACACCTGCCCGCCAGCAACCAACCGTTTCAAACCATCGCGCGAATGAACCCGTAACCCCGCGATGTTTAGGCCTTTATAGGACGGGTCATCGGCAACAAAACAGACCGGAACGACCTCTGGACTTTGACGCAGGGCAGATGACAACTGAATGCCCGCAGCCCCAGCCCCGAAAATCGCAACCGGCGTCGCGTTGCGCGATTTAGCGATCCATTGAAGGCTGAGAATTACGCTAACGCGGCCGAAAAACGAAAGAATGCAAAACGTGACAGCGAAAATGACCGGGATTGAACGCAGCGATCCAACGCCAAAGATCAAACTCGAAAGCGACGCAGTCGCACCCAGAAGGCACCCCACGGCGGCAATCCGCAAGGCGCCGCGAAAGTCCAAAGTTGAAAGCTTGATCCACGGTAGGCGGCAAACGATTATAGCGAACGGTGCGGCCACAAACGTGACCACCAAAACCTCCCAAGAACCGGACAGCCGATCCAGTGGAAGTGCCGTACCGAACCGCAGCGCATAGGCCACATAAAGCGCAATTGGCACCAGCAGTATATCTGCAGCCAACATAACCATGCGCTTCATGCTACGAGGCAGTTTGATCGACATAAAACTTTGCCACTCTCCAACGGGTTGATTTTTAATAGGCATTTCCGCGCTCTTTGTCTACTGACGGCCAGATTTGCGTCGCTAACGTAAACAAGTAATCTACTTGGATTTATCAGCGCCGCCCATCCTCACGCTGCGATCCCGCTCAAACGCCCATAAAAGCTACGTTCCAAATTCAACGCCCCTGCCCCGGCTTTTTCGACCATACCGCGGAGATATCCACCCGGTGATGCAACTTCGCCCGCGGAATGTTTCTCAAACACCAGAACCAGCGCTGCCGTTGCGATTTGGGGGCCAAGTCGGTCCTGTGCCACGTTCCATGCGTGCTCGGAAATGCCGATCATGGGCCTCAACTGGCCCGCAACCCGGTGCAAATCGCCCCAATCTTTCAGGAACCCGCCCATATTGCGCGCCCAAGACGCAAATTCAGGGCAGGCCTGCATCACTGTCGCCAAATCAAGCGCCGCACCGCGCTTCTTGCGCGTCTCGGCAACCCATTCTTCCAGCGCCTCATCAACTTGGCTCTCTGGTGGAGCATTTGGCACCACGCTCGCCGCTTCCTCTTTTTCTGAGGAATTACAGGTTACAGAAACAAGTTGATTTGTAATTAGTATATGAGGGTCGGAATTGACCTCGCTGGGGTCCATATCTTGAGTCTTATTAGTGATTTGTGCGCTCGTTTCAGGCACACTTTCCACAACTTCGATCGACTGAACGGCTTTAAGGTAAGCAGTCTCAATATGCTCCTGAAGCTGCTTGAAGCGCTCCAAAAGCCCCATAAGACGCTCAGATGCCCCAGCCCGGCGTGGTAAACACCCTAGAAGGTCCTCGAATGCTCCTGTGAAGTGCGCCCACGCGCCCTTGAGCGCCCCGCTGAGGGCCGCCTCGATGCGCGCGCGGATCATGCGGCGTGCGACAGTGATTTGACGCTTCAGGCGCTGACAGAGGGCGCGTTCGGCCTGTAGTTCGGCGTGCAGCTGCTCAAATTCCTCGACGCGTGCCGACAAGGGCGACAAATCAAAGCCGTAAGCCTCGATAATGACGCCCTCAGCGTCCCTGCGGCCCCAGCGCTTCCCATTGGGGCTATCTTGGAACGCAATGGCCCCAGCCTCGGCTAAACGCCGCGCATGACGTTTCAACGCCGAGAGGGAAAAACCCGTCTGCTCCATCAGATACGCATTGGAGGCCCAAACAATGGGCCGCCTGCCCTCCTCCCAGTCTTGCGACTGCGTAAAGGCCCCCAACGTGTCCAGAAGCATCATGTCGCCGGCTTTCAGGCCGATATGGGCCCCTACCCGCTTCACGGCCACGAATGCGCGTGATTTGGGCACCGCGAGGCGTTCACCCTCTTGGGCAAGTTGCTCGGCGATACCAAGGCCAGGTGTTGGCTTGCGCCAGCCTGACGGCACAGAAATATCATGCTGGACCCCGATAGGCCCAGTTACCCCGTGGGGCGACGTCATTGATTGTCCCATATTTTTCTAAACGCTGCAGATACCCGTTCGCCCAAGGGCGTTTTTTGTTGTGTGGTGATTCGGGGACTGCTAAGATTGTGGTGCGAAGACAATCAGCGCTTTGGCGTTGCAGCCCTCGGAACTCCGGTTTCGAGGGTTTCTTTTTGCGTTATTCTCCTTGTTTGCTCATGTCCTCATTTTCGACAGTTAACAGCTGTTAACTGCCCTCTCCTCCAGCCTCATCTTGAAACGTCTGGTAGGATTCCTTGAGCAGTCGGTCGATGTTGTCATCAAACCAGTCTGCAAATGCTTTGTTCTGTCCGGCGCGTTTGACCGTAAGCGTGACCGATGAACCGGTCGACTTAACGGTGCTTCCCGCCACTGGATTGCGTTCCACTGCGCGCGCTTCGGGTGCGCCGCGTTTTGACAGGCTGCTCAGCACAGCCTCCAATCGCGCATCGGACGGTGTTTCGATATCCAGCGTCGCCAACAGACGAAACGCCGAGTCCTCGGTGAGGTGACCCGCATCAAATGCCGCAGCGAGCGCCATCCATTTTGGTCGCCCTGCCCCAGGTGCTGGGCCGATTTTCACCCCGACCAGATCAGGGATCAGTCGTGCGACGCGCTCCAGTTGCGACAAAGTGTTCTTGCTGATCGACAGCGCCTGCTGCGCTTCTTCACGGGAATGGCCCTGATCAAGGATTGCGTGGGCAAACCGCGCCCTTTCATAAAAGCTCAGATCCTGACGGCTAGCATTCTCCAGCCCCTTGGCCATCAACGCCTCGCTGTCATCCAAGGTACGGATCAGCGCTTTGACGGGAATGCCGAGCTCCTGACAAGCAAGCGTGCGACGACGGCCATAGACGACCTCGAACTTGCCATCCCGATCGGCGGCAGGACGCAGCAACACCGGAACCTGCTGGCCACTGGTGCGGATGCTCTCAATCAGGTTTTGAACGTCGTCGGCCTCGTCGCTGTTAACAGCTGTTAACTCAAGCCTGTCCTGCGGGCCCCACGGCAGGATCAACGCGGTCTCAATCTCTTGAATGCCGCCCAAACCCGCACGAACAGACCCGACCGTACCCTTCGGCAACGTCCGGTGCGCCCGCGTCGTATTGTGTGACTGTTCCGGCGCAACACCGGTCGTTGCTGCCGTAATCGCGGCCATGATGCCCACTTTGTTTTTATCGAGTGCCATTCCTAGCGCCCCCATGCTTTCTGAACCAAACTGGCGACATCTGAACCAACGGCATCCATACTGGTGCGTGCGCGATCGTATGTGCTGCGGGTCATATCCGACCGTGCCACCTCATAGATCGACATCTTCAGCATCGACGCATCCGCAATCGCCGTGCTGCGCAGCGCGGTCGACGGGATAATCCGCTCCTGAAACAACGCACGCATCAAGGATACGATCTGCTGGCTTGGAATATCGCTCGGGTCATCTCTTGTGATCAGAAAGCTAAAGAAGTCGTGATCCATGCGGACGCCGGTATCCTCAATCACGCCCAAATATGCAGACGTCATTTCGATAAACTGCTGGGTGGACGCAAGGTCGAGCATGCTGGGCGTCATCGGCACGAGAACCGACGTCGCTGCAAACAAACCCGTCAGCGTCAGAAATCCGAGGGCAGGGGGGCTGTCGATGATCACGACATCGTAGTTGCCCTCAACAGGGGCCAAAACGTCCGAAAGCCGCTCGAAAAACGCAGCGCCACGGCCAGCGTTTACCGCCGTTTCAGTCTCGAACTCACTGAGAATAAGGCGGGCAGGGGCCAGATCGAGGCCGGGGAAATAGGTGTCTACAATGACATCCGACAAGGGCAGGGGGTCTTCATAGCGCATGGCGTCATAAATCGTCGGCCCATCAAACTCCAACTCGGTCTGAAGCCCGCAAAAGCCCGTCAAACTGCCTTGCGGGTCCAGATCGATCGCGAGCACGCGATAGCCATTCAGGGCGAGATAGTGACACAAATGGATGGTGGCAGTGGACTTTGCAGACCCACCTTTAAAATTCATCAGCTGGATGACTTGCAGCTTGTCGCCCTCACGACGCCCAGGCAGATATTTCCCTTTGGTGCGCGATCCTGCTTCAAGCGCCTGACGCATGGCCCAAATCTCATCACCCGAATAAGACCGCCGCCCACCTTTGTTCACCGCAGGCTCTGGCAACGTACCTTCGCTATGGCCTTTGCGCAGGAATTGTCCCGAAACGCCCAGCAAATCGGCGGTCTCCGTCGCACTGAAACCGCGCAACGACTTACGCTGGTCTGGTGCATAAACTTGCTGTAAATGTGTGGTTAACGCGGTCTTCAACCGCTCGGCCATTTGCTCTGTCACTTCGGACTGAGAGGCCGCTGAAATGGGTGCCGTCTGAAACATGGTTGCTCTTTTCCCGCTCTTTGTTGCTTATTTGCGCAACTTGAGAACAGTAAGGGAGTGATTCACCCCTCTAAGTCAAGAAAAATGTCCACAGGTGGCGAGTCTCTGCAACGGACCCCCAAGATGTGCTAAATCTAAGGCTCGGTTAACAGCTGTTAACAACACGAGGGCAGGGCAGGGGCGGTTGGGGATCTGTCGTAGCGGGTTGAGATGCGTCGCCAATCTTTGAGTCTGCCGAACATTCTCTCGATCATTGGGCGACAGTGCATTGCGGAGCAGCAGTGTCCCGAGAGGGGTACTTGACGGTCTTCTTGCGCGACTTGCGACCGGGAATGCCGTACGATGTGCCTTGAGTTA
>JAHBAO020000028.1 GCA_018500065.2 Octadecabacter sp.
CAAGGTCGAAACGTGACAAAATCGAAACCGAACAAGGTCGTAAAATGACATCCGCCCCAATGCCTTCCGCCACGCCGTTCGCGGCCCATGATCATGGGCGCTGCATTGCGACGGCGCTGTCGTCTGCGGAAGCGGCCTGTGCCGCAACTGATTTGCGTTTGACACCCGTGCGCCGCCGCACGCTGGAAATCCTGCTTGAGGCGCATGAAGCGCTTGGGGCGTACGATGTTTTGGCGCGTTTGGATGCGGATGGATTTGGATCAAAGCCGCCCGTTGCCTACCGTGCGTTGACGTTTCTGGGGGATGCGGGACTGGCGCATCGTATCGAGCGGTTAAATGCATTTGTGGCCTGTGTTCACCCCGGCGAGGCGCACGACCCTGCATTCCTGATTTGCAAAAGCTGTGGAACTGTTGCGGAAGGCGAGGCAGACGATGCGATGAAGTCGTCTGCGGCTGCCGCAGGTTTTCAGATTGAACGCACGGTGGTCGAAGCCACGGGCGTTTGCCCCGCATGTCAGGACGAATAATGCCCCTTATTGATGCACAGGATATTGAAATCAGCCACGGCGCAACGCGTGCGGTGTTTGGTGTCTCGCTGTCGATTGAGGCCGGTGAAATTGTCACGATTGTCGGCCCGAACGGGTCCGGTAAGTCGACGCTTTTACGCGCCCTTATCGGTGCCATTCCCGTGAGCAAGGGAGCGATCAAACGTGCGCCTAATCTGCGCGTCGGCTATGTGCCGCAAAAGCTGCATGTTGATCCGACCTTGCCAATGACGGTGCGCCGCTTTTTGAACCTGCCACGCCGTGTTGGGGGACAGGCCGTGCGGTCAGCGTTGGCGCGAACTGGGGTGCAAGACCTTGAGAAAAGGCAGATTTCCAAGCTTTCAGGTGGGCAATTGCAGCGCGTTCTTCTGGCGCGTGCGATTTTGAATGATCCGCAGGTGTTGGTGTTGGACGAAGCCACGCAAGGGCTGGACCAGCCGGGGTCTGCCGACTTTTACCACCTGATTGAAGCGCTGCGCGACGAGATCGGTTGCGCGGTTTTGATGGTCAGCCACGAGTTGCATGTTGTGATGTCGGCTACGGACCGTGTGATTTGCCTGAACGGGCATATCTGTTGTGAAGGAACGCCTGCGGTCGTGACCGCAACGGAGGCTTACCGCGAGTTGTTTGGCACAGGGACGGGGGGTGCGCTTGCGCTGTATCGTCATGACCATGACCATGCGCATTCCGACGGTGAGGCCTGCGCGCACGATCATAATCACCCCCATGAACATGAGGCCGCCGAATGAGCGATTTGTTAGATGATTTCATGGTCCGCGCGATCCTCGCGGCGGTCGGAACGGCTTTGGCCTGTGGTGCGTTAGGGTGTTTCGTCGTCTGGCGTCGCATGGCCTATTTTGGAGATGCTACAGCCCATGCCGCCATTCTGGGCGTTGCGCTGGCATTGTTATTTTCCGTGTCAATTCCGCTTGGCGTTTTGATCGTCGCACTTGCGATGGGGCTGCTGGTCGGGGCGCTGTCGAGCACCACGACGACGCCAGATTCATTGCTTGGGGTTTTGTCGCACGGCGCGCTGGCGATCGGGCTTGTGGCGGTTTCACTGATGCCGAATGCCCGTGTTGATCTGGACTCCTATTTGTTCGGGGATATTCTTGTTGTCTCAAAGGTGGACCTGTTGGTGATCTGGGGTGGCGCCGCGGTGGTTTGCGCGGTTCTTGCGTGGCGTTGGCAGGCGTTGTTGGCGGAAATCCTATCCAACGACCTCGCCTATGCGTCAGGGCTGAACCCGCGTCGGGACCGCATGCTTTTGACGCTGTTGATTGCGGCGGTGGTCGCGGTGTCGATCAAGGTTGTGGGGGCTTTGCTGATCACGGCGATGCTGATCATTCCGGCTGCTGCGGCACGCCTTATTGCGCGCGGACCTGAAGGCATGGCGGTATGGGCGACGGTTATCGGTGTGGTTGCCGCCGTGGGCGGACTTTATGGCGCGCGTGAATTTGGTACACCTGCAGGCCCATCAATCATTTGTTTTGCAACGGCAATTTTTTGCTTGGCCAGCGCGTTCGGACAGTTTCGTCGCGCCTAAGCGTCGGTGTCCATCCAGATTGTGACGGGTCCATCGTTGACCAAAGACACCGCCATATCAGCGCCAAACTGACCTGTCTGGGTCGGAATAAATGCGCCCAGTTCTGCGGCGAATGCTTCGTACAAACGTTCCCCGTCTTGCGGGGCGGCGGCAGCTGAAAACCCCGGTCTGTTGCCGCGCGAGGTGTCGGCGGCCAAGGTGAACTGGCTCACAACAAGGGCTTCGCCGCCGATATCAACGACAGAACGGTTCATCCGACCCGCGTCGTCCTTGAATATTCGCAGCTTGGAAATCTTGGCGGCGAGTTTGGCAGGCATGTCATCGGTGTCGCCCTGCATTGCACAGATCAACACCAAAACACCCGCGCGGCATTCACTGATCAGTTCCCCGTCTACGTGAACCTGTGCGGATTTAACCCGTTGGATCAGCGCCCTCAAAGGCCGAGTTCTGCGGCTGTTGGCGGGTTTGCACCAGCCCGTGACACGGTCACAGCCGCGACGCGCACGCCCAGATGTAGGGCCTCGCGGATTTCGTCCTCGGTCAGGTTTGCGATGCGTCCTTTGGTGAGGCAGCCCAAGCGATCCAAGCCTGCTAAGGTGCCGGAATTGAACGTGTCGCCCGCGCCGACGGTGTCGACCACTTCGGCGCGCTCAGACGGCACGAACACTTCGTGATTGGCGGTGTAGCCTGTCACGCCGTCCGCCCCTTGCGTGATGCACACCAGCTTAGCGCCTTTGGCGACCAGCCCACGGGCCAGTTCCGCCAGATCGCCTTCACCTTCCAGCCAGTGCAAGTCCTCATCGCTGAGTTTGATGATGTCTGCGGCGGCCATCATCCGGTCAATCCGGCCGCGATAAGCGACGACGTCTTTGATGAAAGACGGGCGAATGTTGGGGTCAATCATGGTCACGCGGCGTGGAGACTCGCGCAGCATCAGGGCTTCGTATACCTCTCCACAGCCGCTTCCCACCAAGGAAATACCGCCAAAAAACAATGCGTTGGCGTCGATTTCTGGGGCGGCGGTCAGCGTGCGCATGGCCGAGTTCTCGTCGTAGAACGCGTAAGTTGCCTGACCGTCCACCAATTTTACGAAGGCCACGGTGCAAGGCGCGACCATGCGCGGCGAGGGCGTGTGATTGACGTTGCTGGCATCCAATGCGCCGCGCAGGATGTCACCAAGAAAATCCGCTGACATGCCGCAGAAAAACTGCGCGTCTACACCCAGCCGACCAAGGCCGATGGCCGTGTTGAAAACCGCGCCACCCGGGTAGGGTGCAAAGCAATCTTCGCCCTGCGTGCTTTCGCGCGGCAACATATCAATCAGGGCTTCACCACAGGCCAGAATCATAACGTGTCCTTCTCGTTTGGCGCGC
>JAHBAO020000050.1 GCA_018500065.2 Octadecabacter sp.
CCACATGCATGGATGAGTCTCGACAATGCGTTGGTCTATATCGACAACATCCAATCTGCGATGTCCGAGCACGATCCAGACAATGCCGAAACCTACGCAATGAACGCAGCGGCCTATAAAACTGAGATAACGGCGGCAATTGCGCCTTTGCGTGAACAGATCCTTGCGATCCCTGAAAGCGAACGTTGGCTGGTGACCTGCGAAGGGGCGTTCAGCTACCTCGCACGCGATTTCGGGCTGAAAGAGGCCTACCTATGGCCGATGAACGCCGACCAAACAGGCACGCCGCAACAGGTGCGCAGCGTCATTGACACCGTGCGCGAAAACAACGTGCGCGCAGTGTTCTGTGAAAGCACAGTAAACACCGACCCTGCCGAACAGGTCGCCCGCGAAACTGGGGCGAGTTATGGTGGCGTGCTATATGTGGATTCCCTCTCGCTTGAGGATGGCCCCGTGCCAACATACCTTGATCTTCTGCGCGTCACGACTGAAACAATCGTTGAGGGGCTGACACAATGAACTTACCTCCCCCCGCAGAGCACCAAACATCCAAGAACCAAGCCGGCCTTTATGCCGACGGTTTGACCGTAACCTATCGCAATGGCGTGACCGCATTGAAAGACGCGAGCTTTGCTATTCCGCGCGGCACAATCGCTGCATTGGTTGGGGTAAACGGTGCGGGGAAGTCTACGCTTTTCAAAGCAATCATGGGGTTCTTGCCCGCGGCCGCTGGTGAAATCGGTGTGCTGGGTCAAACGGTTCAACAAGCGATCAAAGCCGGTATCGTCGCCTACGTTCCGCAGGCCGAAGAAGTCGATTGGTCGTTTCCGGTCCTCGTAGAAGACGTGGTGATGATGGGCCGTTATGGGCATATGGGTCTGCTGCGTCGCCCGAAAGCCGCAGACCACGAAGCTGTTAAAAACGCACTGGCGCGTGTCGGCATGACAGACTTTGCAGACCGCCAAATCGGGGAGCTATCCGGTGGACAGCGCAAGCGGGTGTTTCTTGCCCGTGCGCTGGCGCAAAACGGTCAAGTTATTCTGCTGGATGAACCGTTTACTGGCGTCGATGTGCAGACCGAAGAAGCCATCATCACCCTTCTGCGCGAGTTGCGCGATGAGGGGCGTGTGATGCTGGTTTCCACCCATAACCTAGGGTCTGTTCCTGAATTTTGCGACCAGACTGTGCTGGTCAAAGCGACCGTTTTGAACTTCGGCCCGACCGAGGAAGTCTTCACCAAAAGACAACCTTGAGGCCGCGTTCGGCGGCGTGTTGCGCCATTTTGTTCTGGGTGGTGATGATCTGCACGACGATGATGACGAACGCAAAGTTACTATTCTTACCGATGACGAACGCCCGTTCGTTATCTACGACGACAAAACAAGAACCCGTCCAAAGCAGGACGGAAAATGAGCTACTGGCTAGAACCCTTCACCTATACGTTCATGCTAAACGCGATGTTCGTGTCAGCACTTGTCGGTGCAGTTTGCGCATTCTTGTCCTGCTATCTGATGCTGAAAGGCTGGTCCCTTATTGGAGACGCGCTGTCCCATTCCATCGTCCCCGGCGTTGCGGGCGCTTATATGCTTGGCCTGCCTTTCGCGCTTGGCGCGTTTCTTTCCGGCGGACTGGCCGCGTCAGCGATGCTGTTTCTGAATCAGCGGACAGGGTTGAAAGAAGACGCAATCATTGGCCTGATCTTCACCAGTTTCTTTGGGCTGGGCTTGTTCATGGTCTCTGTGTCCCCTGTCGCGGTGGACGTACAAACCATCATCCTTGGCAACATCCTTGCCATCACGCCCGCTGACACGATCCAACTGGCGATCATCGGCATCGTCTGCCTCGTGGTACTTACGGTGAAATGGAAAGACCTTATGGGCGCGTTTTTTGACGAAAACCACGCGCGGTCTATTGGGCTGAAGCCCGACCGTTTGCGGTTCATGTTCTTCGTCCTGCTTTCCGCGGCTTGCGTCGCAGCCCTACAAACCGTGGGTGCGTTTCTTGTAATCGCAATGGTCATCACACCCGGCGCGACGGCCTATTTGCTGACCGACCGCTTTCCACGATTGCTGGTTATCGCAGTCGCCATCGGTTCGCTCTCAAGCTTCACGGGCGCTTATATTTCCTACTTCCTCAACGGTGCGACGGGTGGGGTTATAATCTGCCTGCAAACAACACTGTTCGTTTTGGCATTCTTTTTCGCACCCAAACACGGACTCATCGCGAACCGCCGTCGCGCTGCGCAGGCATTGAAGACATGAGCGAACTCCTCCTCCCGTTTCACTTTCCGTTCATGCACGGCGCGTTTTACATCGCGCTGCTGATCGGTCCGCCAACGGCTTTGCTAAGCTGTTTCCTCGTCCTTAAAGGCTGGTCGTTGATGGGCGACGCCGTGAGCCACGCGGTTCTTCCCGGTGTGGTGCTTGCCTATATCATTGGAATACCCCTCATCGTTGGGGCCTTCATTGCGGGCATGGTGTGCTCTCTGCTCACTGGCTACCTCGACGCGAACAGCCGTGTGCGCCAAGACACGGTCATGGGCGTTGTATTCTCAGGCATGTTCGGGTTCGGGTTGGTTCTGTACACAAAAATCGAAACCAATGTGCATTTGGATCACATCCTGTTTGGCAACATGCTGGGCGTCACCTCGGTTGATCTTTGGACGTCGGGCGTGATTGGTCTGATCGTCAGCGCCGCGTTGCTTATGGGCTGGAAAGACCTTTTGTTGAATGCGTTTGACCCTGCCCAAGCACGGGCCATCGGCCTACCAACCAAGCTGTTACATTACGGCCTCCTAACCATCCTGTCGCTGACAATTGTGGCGACGCTAAAGGCAGTCGGTCTGATCCTCGCGATTGGCTTGCTAATCGCGCCGGGGGCGATTGCGTTTCTGATCACGCGGCAATTCAAGCACATGCTGATCATCGCCGTCATTGTATCAACGCTATCGCTGGTGACGGGCGTTTACTTGAGCTTCTTCATAGGATCTGACCCTGGCCCGACCGTCATTCTAACGCTGACGGCCTTGTTCATCGCGGCGTTTATCTACCGCACCATCCGCAACAAATCCCGCGAAGCACAAAACGTTTAGGCCGTAATTCTCGGAAACGGCGAAACGTCTTAGTCATCATCCAGAAGGATGCGGGCGGCGTTACCTTGGTCATCGTCGTATTGATCCGAGCGAACCGTCCAAAGAAAGGCTGTCAGGCCAATTGCCCCCAAGATGAGGGAAACGGGAATTAGGATAACCAATACGTTCATCGCACGAACCTCATTCTTTGGGAGTTAAGCAATACGGTAATGGACGACACCGACATTGCAAGGGCCGCGGCCAAGGGTGTCGCGAAACCGGCAAGCGCAATTGGGACTGCGATCATGTTGTAGACCGCCGCAATCGCGAAATTTTGGGTGGAAAGCTTGCGGGTCGCACGGGCCACGGCCAGTACGAGTGGCAGGTCTGCAAAGGTTTCGCGCAATGCCACAACATCAGCCGCGTTGCGCGATGCCTCAAGCGCTGACGAAGGCGCGATTGAGGCATGGGCTGACGCCAGCGCTGCGGTATCGTTCAACCCGTCACCAACCATCAGAACCATATGCCCGTCATCAGCTAAGGCGTTAAGCCGTTTCAGCTTATCCTCTGGGCGCGCTTGGAATGTCACGGGAAGCGACAGCTGTTCTGCCAATCGCATGGCGGGTTCTTTCGCATC
>JAHBAO020000169.1 GCA_018500065.2 Octadecabacter sp.
CCGGTGGTTCGGCCGCCACAGGATGCCCGACAAAGTCGCATTCCATACCAGCCGCTTCCATATAGGGCGGCTCGAATGGGAACAGCGCAAGGACATGATCAATATAGTGCGCCATCTTTGCCGCCCGCCCTGCCCGCCATGCCCAAACCGTTGGGGCCACGTAATGCACGGTGCGGATGTTTGATCCGGCTTTCACAAGGCGTGCGACACGCAAGCAAAAATCAGGACTGTCGATGGTGATCAGGACATCTGGTTTGGCGGCGATCACCGCGTCAGCCGTCTGTCGAATACGTCGTTTCAAATGGCGGTACTTTGGCAATATTTCCGCGATGCCCATCAAGGAAAGCTCTTCCATCGGGAACAGGCTGTCCACACCAAGGCTTTGCATCAAGGCGCCGCCGATCCCATCAAAGGCAACATCTGGGACTTCGTGGATCAGCCCGTCCATCAAGGCTGCGCCGAGTTTGTCGCCAGACGGCTCGCCCGCGATCATAAATACCTTCATGGCGTCACCCAAAGGAACATGCCTTGCGCGTTAAGGATTGCGACGACTTGTGGCAGGTCCAACACCATCACCACACCGCTTGGGACCACGATGCCCGCCAAGCCTGCTTCAGCCGCTTGCATTGCCGTGTCCGGCCCGATGAGGGGCATATCTGCAACGAGGAGTTGGTCCGGTTTCGGGGCTTTGTAAAGAACTGCGCCATCGGCGTTGCTGGCAATTTCATCCTGCTTTCCGGATATAAAACCCGCCACGTCTTGGACGGCGTCGCTTACCGTTTCCGCAACAAATGAGATCGGATCGAACACTTCGCCGCGTGCATCGAGCGGCGGGCAGAAGTCGTGCAACATGGCGGCCGTTCCACGTGCGTCTTCTACAGCAAGAACCGTGCCATCTTTTAGCAACATCGCCTGCCCTTGATCCGCACGCCCCATCGCGCCTAGCGCGGTCTGGGCGGCAGCAAGTTCGCGCGGCATATCTGGTGGAGCGTTCTTCGTGTGAACACCCGCCATTGGCAACAGTTCAGGTGCAACCTCATGCGCACCGACAACCGCGAAGCCATGCTCCTCAAAGATCGCTACGATCTCACGCAGGGTACCGTCGTCCCCCTTGGCCATTGCCGCGATCAGGCGTGGCACGAGCGGCGCTGTTGCTGGATCAATCGCGCTTGGGTCAACGTCGGGGCGTTGCACAGCCCCAGCCATACAGACCTCGGTCACGCTTAGGGATTTCAGCGTATCTAGGAACGTCCCAAGGGTTTCGATGCGAAAACCAACGCGCTCGAACTCGCCCTTAATCTCAGACGGAAACCCATGCATTTCGCAAATGATCGGGGTGCGGCCTTGCACCAAAAGGCTGCCCGCCAAATGGGGTGGCAAACCGCCCGTCCCTGCGATCAGCGCGATGGTCATCTTGGGGTCAGGAAATGGCGGTCCGTATCAGCGAGGATAAAATCGACCATTTCCGACACATGCGGGCTTTCGGATTCATCACCCAAACGGCGGGCACGTTCCAAAAACGATCCGTCCCCGTCCTTGAGGGTTTGAAACGCGGCCCGCAGCGCGGAAATGTCTTTGCGATCCACGCCGCGGCGTTTTAGCCCGACAAGGTTCAAACCATCCAGCTCACCACGTGGCCCCTGCACCAAACCGTGCGGAATGACGTCATTTGTGACCATCGACAACGCGCCGATAATCGCACCCTTACCAATACGTACGAACTGGTGGATGCCACACAGCCCGCCGATGATAACGTCGTCTTCGATGATGCAGTGCCCCGCGATTGCGGATTGGTTCACGACAATCACGCGGTCCCCGACGATCGCGTCATGCGCAACATGACAGCCCGCAAGGAAGAAACCGTCATCACCAATTTTTGTCAGCCCGCCGCCGCCTTCAGTGCCGGGGTTCATGGTCACGTGTTCACGGATGCGATTGCGCTTGCCAATCACCAGCTTGGCCGCCTCGCCGTGGAATTTCACGTCCTGCGGAATTTCGCCAATGCAACAGAATGGAAAAATAGATGTGTCCGCGCCAATTTGCGTGTCACCCGTCACCACCACATGAGACTTCAGCTCAACCCGATCGCCAAGAACAACCTTCGGCCCGACGATGCAAAACGGACCAATCGAAACATCCGCGCCGATTTGCGCGCCGTCCTCAATTATGGCGGAGGGGTGAATGGCCATGATTAGCTCTGCATGTCCATCATGGCAGTAAATTCTGCTTCTGCGGCGAGTTCACCATCAACAGTTGCCACGCCTTTGAATTTCCAGACCTTGCCACCGGGTTTACCGCGTGTGGTCTCGACCTTCATCGTCAACACATCACCTGGCACAACTTTGCGGCGGAATTTGCAGCCGTCGATGCCCATGAAATAGATCAACATGTTCTTGTCCATCAGGCCCATCGTAGCCCCGACCATTACGGCAGATGTCTGCGCCATAGCCTCGATAATCGTCACACCCGGCATGATTGGCGTGCCTGGAAAATGGCCCTGAAAATGCGGCTCGTTCATCGTGACGTTCTTGATACCTGTTGCGGATGTCGTGCCCTCAATGTCGATGACTTTGTCCACCAGCAGGAACGGATAGCGATGCGGGATAATCCGTTGGATCAATTGGATATCTGCGGATGTGATCGGGTCTGACATATGGTTCTCCCTGTGGACGTTGGCCGCCCGAAGTTGTGGTTATATACGACTAACAAGACCGCTTGATCGCGGCAAGGTGGGACTAGTTGTCCGGCGTGGTGTTAGGTTGCGTTTCTGGGTCAACCGGCGCACCGTCCCCGATGGCTGCATCAATTCGCGCAATGGCCTCAACTGTCACATCAATGCTTCCAAGCGAAAGCAGCACTGAGCGGCGATCCAGAAGCGCAAACGCCCCACGTTCCACCATTAATTCGCCAAGAATCGGGCGCGTCACACTCAGGAACTGATCGCGCCCAAACGAAAGCGTCTGTTCGAGGTCGCGTTCTTTAGCATCCTGCGCGCGCCGGATCGCCTGCGCTTTTTCGTCAAAAGCAACAGCTTCCGCGCGGAAAACATCTACGTCCATTTCGCTGCGTTGTGCGGTCAGGGCAAGTTCTTCTTCCCGTAGCGCCTGCGCGATCCGCCCATTTTCAGTCGCAAGTGCTTCGCGGCCTTGAGCATAGGATTGGACGATGCGCTGCCCGAACTGTGACTGCGTGAACATTTGTTCGATATCAACCGTTAAGAACGTCGGGGCACCCCGATCTGACGGAATTTCAAACACGTTAGGAGCAACAGATTGTTGCGCGCTCGCCCCCCCCGAAAGAAGCGCGATTGCGAAAACGACCAGCAATCGAGAAACCGAAATGGTCACCCTGCAAACCATCAGAAGTCCGTGGAAATCGTCACGTCGAATTGTTTGGTTTCGTCATTGACCTGCACGTCAAGCGGCTCGGTATAGTTGAACCGCAGCGGACCGATCGGTGTGTCCCAGAAGATCGAAACACCGGCAATCGTGCGAGGTGTGAAATCGTCATACAACACCGCACCTGCGTTGCTGCCCACATCCCAAACGGACCCGTAGTCCAGGAACAGACCACCGGAAATGCCATATTCTTCTGGCAAGCCAAGCGGGAATTCCGCTTCAAGCCGTGCAGCGGCAAAAGCATTACCGCCTAACGCGTCATCCGACAAAGCATCACGCGGACCGACACCACCCGGCTGGAAACCACGCATTGTGCGGCTCGACAAGAAATAGCGGTCCGTGATCCGGCTTTCGCCGCTTGTGTAGCTTAGGTATCCGCCTTCAAGTGTCGCGCGCAGCGTAACTTCTTCCGAAAGGACAAGCGTCTGCGCAGTCAGCTCAGCGGTCGTTTCAATGTAGCTGGCATCACCGAACCCGAATTCTTGACCGAACCGGAACAAAACCCCCGCATTCGGATTCAAACCTGTACGGCGCGTATCATAGCTGTAGCTGTAGCCCACCGAATTGGTGCCAATGCCACCCGCCGCAACATCGGCCACGATAAACGGCGAAGACGCACCCGACGGGGCGTAATTTTTAATGTCAGTAAAATCGTAAGCATAATAAAGCGAAATGCGGCCGTTCTCGCTCACTGGGAAACCAATGCGAGGGCGAAGCGATCCGCGTGTCGTGTCGTATTGTGCGTTTTGGGCATTCGTGGACTGATAGCTCGCATCAAGACCAAAGCTTAGATCACGACCAAGAAGGCGTGGCTCAGTGAAGCCAAAACTGAAGCTGCTGCTGTCTTCACCAGCCTGCAAGCTAAAGCTAAGCGCTTGACCACGGCCCAGGAAGTTGCGCTGGTTAAACTTCGCCAAAAGACTGAACCCGTTGTCCGTTGAAAAGTTACCCCCAAAAGACAATGAGCCCGTCGGACCTTCTTCAACATCAACATCAATCACAACCTGATCAGGGCTGGATCCCTCACGGGCATCTACATCGGCATTGCCGAAAAAGCCCAACGCACGGATACGCTGTGCGCTTTCGCGGATCTGGCGCGGATTGAACGGATCGCCTTCCACAATATCAAAGCGTGACCGGATAACCCGGTCGAGTGTCGTGTTGTTGCCTTCGATGTCGATGCGTTCAACGAAAATACGCGGGCCGTTCACGAGGGCAAACTCAACGTCCAACGTCAACGTGCGGTCATTGCGCGTGATCCGTGGGTCGACGCGTACAAAGTTGAGGCCTTGGCGGATCGCCAACAGCTCAAGTCGGGTAATGTCGCGTTCGATCAGCTCGGGCGAATAGGTAACCCCCGTGCGCAGGCGCAGGGCGTCCTCAAACACCGCAGGATCAGCGTCGGTAACCTCGGACGTCACCGAAAGATTGCCGAATTCGAACTGCTGCCCTTCTTGTACGTTAAACGTAATCAAGTAGGCATCGCGTTCGCGCGTCAGTGAGACATCGACGTTTTGAACTTGGAAATCGACGTAGCCGCGGGATTGGTAAAAATCAGTCAGCACCTGTTGGTCAAATGCAACGCGGTCCGCGATGAATGTATCGCGGCCGATTACTGCGCGCAAAAGTCCGGCTTGCTTGGTTTCAAGAACACGACGCAGGCGGTTCTCACCATAAGAACGGTTGCCGACAAAACTGATGCGTTCAACTTCGGTCAATCCGCCCTCGAACACTTCAAACACCAGATCAACACGGTTGTCTGAACGCTCAATAATGCGCGGCGCAACGGTTGCGTTAATGCGGCCTTGGTCGGCATAAACTTGGGTGATGGCCGCTGTATCGGCCTCGGCTTGGGTCGGGCTGTAGACGCGGCGTGGTTGGCTGCGCACGACGGCGCCGAGCTCTGCGTCACGGATGCGGCTATTGCCCTCAAATGTGATGCGGTTAACCGTTGGGAACTCGGCAACGCGGATAACCAATGTACGTCCTTGGGGAACGACATCGACGCTTTCAAAGAGACCCGTCGCGCGAATCCGTTGCGCCGCATCATTGAGCGTACCCGCAGTCACCGCCTCGCCCTGACCAAAACCAAGATATGTCAGGATAGTCGCGGTCTCGATCCGCTGGTTTCCTTCAACAGAAACGTTTGAAAAGTTGAAATTTTGGGCCACTGCAGGGGTCGAGATGGCCATCATCGCAGAAACGAGCAGAAAGGCGACTGTCGCCCCAACCCGAATACGTCCCAAAATCGCAGTTACAGCTTTCAGCGCATTTTTCATTTTTTTGCTCGTTTAGACATCCCAAGTGCGTCCCGTCTAACCGTGCGACGTAAGGTTGTCAAAAGCAACAAACGCGCCAACCAGAACCAACTGGGAGACACGCTAAATCATGCCGATCGTTTGGGCGTAGTCTAAATGTGGTAGGCGCGCGCAGCAAAGCAACTATTGCAATGATCCAACCCATGCACCCATACCAAGTGCGGCAACGATGGTGCCAAGATAAATCAAGCGATCCCAATTCAGGTTCACAAGAAGGGTAACACCTTGGTATCCGGCTGTAATCGTCTGCATTGCTTTATCCTATCTGGATCAACTCGCAATCAACATGACAACCAATTGTGGCAACTTCTGGGCAGCGTCAGGGCATCTGTAAGGTAATATCTGCCTCCCCTTACGGGCAAAACAACAGGTCATTGCCAATCGCAAACAGCATCAAGGCCCCAATAAGCGCGATGCCAATAGCCATAAGAAGGCGCAATGCACCATCACTTGGCATCTTGCCCGTAACCGCCTCATAGGCATGAAAAACCAGATGCCCGCCATCTAGGATTGGAATCGGGAACAGGTTCAAAAGGCCAACGGCTGTCGACAAAACAGCGATAAAGCTGATGAAGCTTACCGCGCCTTGGCTGGCCATTGATCCGGATGTTTCGGCGATCCCAACAGGCCCGCTTAGGTTACAGGTGTTGATGTTGCCGATGATCATTTGCTTTAGCCCGTTGATGGACTGCTTGATGATGAACCAAACCTGTTGGATCGCCAGTTTCATCGCCTCGCCGATACCAACCGCACCAGTCGCCGGTTCAAAGAACAAACCACCCGTCCCGATGCCAAGCTTGGGCTCATCACGCATGGACCCGTCTTCTTGCGGAATCGCAGTCAGGCGTGGGGTCAATGTGCTTTCAAAGCTTTCACCATCGCGCCAAACCACCAATGAAATGGGCTGTTCGCGGGTTTCATTCACCACTTCAATCATGTCGTTGAACTGATAAACGGGCGTGCCGTTCATGCTGACAATAACGTCGCCGATTTTCAGATCTGCATCATCTGCCGCTGAACGCGGAGTGATCGCTTGAACATATGCAGGCTGTGGCTGCGGGCCCAGCACTGTCATGCGCTCGCCGCCCCGTTCAACAGTATATTCAACGGACGGCTGGGATGGCACGTCCGCCACCGCCGCCATGAACCCGTCAGGGTAATTCAGCGCGACGCCTTCGACCTTTAGAACGCGGTCGCCCTCTTGCAACTGCTGCTCAATCGCGTCTGGAAACGCTGGCAAAGCCGATACCGTCAAGGGCGTGATCGGTTGGCCTTGGAACATTAAAATTCCTGCAAACACGAAGAAAGATAGGATAAAGTTGAAAACAGGGCCCGCGGCAACCGTTGCAGATCGCGCCCAAAGCGGTGCTCCGAGCATTGTGTTGCGTTCACTAAAATTGCGAGCCGCGCCTGCTTCTGAACTGCGGCGTTCTGCTGCGGCGACAACGTCGTCCATATCCGCATCTGCGCCAACCGAAGCCGCCTTCGCATCACCCAGAAACTTAACATAGCCACCAAACGGCAGTGCTGCGATTTGCCAGACCGTGCCGTGTTTGTCGGTTCGGCTCCAGATGACCTTACCAAACCCGATAGAAAACACCTCGGCATGAATGCCCGACCAACGGCCGACGATGTAGTGGCCGTATTCGTGAATCGCCACGATGATCGACAATGCGATCACGAAGAACAGCATCGTAAAGGCGATATTCCCGAAGGACGGGATCAGGCTTGTCATGAAATCCAAGGTCTAACTCTCTGTTTTCGCTACTTCTTCGCAGGCAAGCGCGCGCGCCATTCTGTCGGCTTGATTAACGCTATCTAGGGTGATCGTGGCATTTTGCAGCCCCTCGCGGGACAACATCGCGTCAACAACACTGTCAACGATGCGTGCCATATCGGTGAAACCGCACTCATGCGCAAGGAAAGCGTCCAGTGCTTGTTCTTTCGCCGCGTTGAAAACAGCGCCCGTCAAACCGCCCTCCTCCATCACCTTTTGAGCAATGGCGAGTGCGGGGTATCTGGCGGCTTCTGGTGCGCGGAAATTCAGCTGGCCGATGGCAGCAAGGTCAAGACGTTTAACAGGAACGTGTTTGCGGTCTGGATAGTTCAGCGCGAACCCAATGGCGTGGCGCATATCAGGCGGTCCAACATGGGCCATCAACGCCCCGTCATTGAACCCGACAAGCGCATGTATCAAGCTTTCAGGATGAATGATGGTTTCGATTTGATCGGCACGAGCACCAAAGAACTCTTTTGTTTCAATAAGTTCCATTGCCTTGTTAAACATAGAAGAACTGTCGATCGTGATGCGCTGTCCCATATTCCAATTGGGATGGCTTGAGGCCTCGCCCACGGTGACACCGTCTAACGCATCAAGCGGATGGTCACGAAACGCGCCGCCGCTTGCGGTTATGATGATCCGTTCAACCGCAGACATGTCTTCGCCAATCAGCGCCTGAAACACCGCAGAATGTTCGGAATCCACGGGCAGAACCGTTGCCCCTAACCGCTTGGCTTCACTCATTAAAAGTGGGCCAGCCGTGACGAGGGACTCTTTGTTGGCAAGCGCTAAGGTGGTGCCATGTTTCAGCGCCTCAAGGCCCGGTGCAAGGCCAGCGGCGCCAACAATCGCGGACATGATCCAATCTGCGGGACGTGCCGCAGCCTCGGTCAATGCGGTATTACCAGCAGCCGCCTCGATACCAGAACCCGCCAGCCCATCGCGAAGTTCGCTTAGGCGGGACGGATCAGACGTTACTGCAACTTCGGCCTGTAACGCTTTGGCATCTTTGATCAATTGTGAAATGTTCTGCGATCCGGTGAGGGCCACAACGTCATAACTGCTGGGGTCGCGTGCGATCAGATCAATCGTGCTTTGCCCGATAGAACCGGTCGCCCCAAGAATAGAAACGCGTCGCATGCCCACCCCTAGACCGAGACCTGCATAACCAAAGACAGCGCCAGCAAGAACAGCACAGCCCCTGAAACGGCATCGAAACGGTCCAAGACACCGCCATGCCCCGGGATCAGGTTTGAGCTGTCTTTGATGCCCGTTTTACGTTTCAACGCACTTTCCGCGATGTCGCCCATTTGACCCGCAAAAGACGTCAGGATTGAGATGATGATAAGGCTCATAGGGGCGTCATTCCAGATCACGAAGCCAAGGCCGACAAATGCTGCACCGACCCAGCCCGCGATTGTTCCTGACCATGTTTTCTTAGGGCTGATCGACGGCCAGAACTTTGGTCCGCCGAATGTCTTGCCCGCGAAATAGCCCATGACGTCTGAGGCGATAACCACCAGCAGCATCCAAAGAATAAAATCTACGCCTTCGTTTGCGCGAAACATGAGTAAACCTGCCCCGACAAGTGTCGGAACAAAGAGCAATGAAAACAGCGACGTCCCCATCGGCAATCGCCCCAACACCTGGGCGATTGCAAGTGCGGCGATTAATCCAAGGGCCAGCCAAACCGCGACACCGCCAAAGAAGGCCAGCAACACAATAACAAACGAAAGCCCTGCGACCATGACGCGATCGCGACCGGAATAGAGGTTAAACATGGACAAAAGTTCCCATGTCATCGCCCAAACGCTAACCGCGACCAATAGATTGAACCAGAAGCCGCCAAGGTAAACCGCCACCCCGCCGACCGCGGTCATCACCACGGCGGACCCAACGCGCGGACCTAGGTCAGACCAATTCGTCATGTTAGGCTTTCACCCCGCCAAAACGACGATCGCGCGCTTTGTAACCCAGTAAAACACGGGCAAAAACCTCTGGCGTGAAATCAGGCCAAAGCGTGTCGATGAATTCGTATTCCGCATAGGCAGACTGCCACAACAAGAAGTTCGAAATCCGCGCCTCACCGCTGGTGCGGATCACCAGATCAGGATCAGGCAAAAAATATGTGTCCAGATATGCGGGCAACGTTTCATCGTTCACATCTTTCGGCGCAAGCTTTCCAGCGGCAACATCATGGGCCAAACGGCGGGTTGCGCGCGCCACCTCGTCGCGGCCACCGTAATTAATCGCGACGGTCAGGTGCACGCGGTCATTTTCCGCGGTCAACAATTCCAGCTCGTCCATCAAACCAACCAGTTTGTCATCAAGGCGCACACGGTCGCCGATAAAGCGAACCCGCACACCGTTGGCCAACAGATCACGGGCTTCGCGTTGAATGTAGCGGCGAAACAGCTTCATCAAACCTGCAACTTCAGCTTGCGTGCGCTTCCAGTTTTCCGTCGAAAAGGCAAATATTGTCAGATACTTAACGCCTTGATCCGGGCAAGATTCAACAATTTCACGCACGCGTTTCGCGCCGGCATGATGCCCGAACAGGCGCGGACGGCCGCGCATCTGGGCCCAGCGTCCGTTGCCATCCATAATAATGGCCACGTGGTTTGGACCGTTTTCGATATCTTTGGCCATGACATTGGCCCTCGCTTTACTCGCCTACCTCTCACCCGCGATTGCGGATCAGACTTGCATAATCTCAGCTTGCTTCACTTCAAGCTGCTCGTCGATGCGTTTGATGAAGTCGTTGGTCATGTCCTGCACCTCAGATTCCCAAAGCTTTTGGTCATCTTCTGACATGCCGTCGTTCTTGGCTTTCTTGATCTGGTCCATCCCGTCACGGCGCACATTGCGAATGCTTACACGCGCGTTTTCAGCGTAAGTTCCGGCAACTTTTGTCAGGTCGCGACGGCGTTCTTCGTTCAGCTCAGGGATCGGCAGCATGATGATCGTGCCGTTTAATTGTGGGTTAATCCCAAGGCCGCTTTCGCGAATGGCCTTTTCCACCTTACCAACAAGGCCTTTGTCCCAAACGTTCACAGTGACCATGCGTGGTTCGGGCACGTTGACCGTGCCAATCTGATTGACTGGCGTCATGGACCCGTAGGCGTCTACCATCACAGGTTCCAAAATCGACGCAGAGGCGCGGCCTGTGCGCAGGGAGGCGAACTCAACCCGCAAATTGGCAATCGCGCCGTCCATGCGGCGGTTCAAATCGTCGGTATCTAGTATAAAATCATCTGACATTGTGCTGCTCTTTTCGCGCTGTTTGGCTTGATATACCGTTAACGCGCCGGGTTTGTATAGCAGATCTGAGCAGAAGATGTGCAGATCAGCGGATCTCGATCGGAAATTGGCACAATCGCGGTCGCGGGTCGCCACGGACAGTTCCCCCTAGCCCTTCATCAGATCCAGAGTCTTCCAGTGCGTCTTTCGATTCGTCACGCACCGTTCGGCCATGAAGGGCGCAAAAACTCCAAACCTGTGAAATAACAATTCAGCGCGACGCAACGACCACAGCGAAACAAAAGAACGCTTATTAATCGCCGACCACCGTAGACGTCCCCGTTCCCTCAAGAATACTCTTGAAACCGCCATCGGCATCAAGACTGAAAACAACAATCGGCAGGTGGTTTTCACGGGCCAACGCAATCGCTGACGCGTCCATCACACCCAGGTGCTGCGCGAGAACCTCGTCATAGGTGATTTTTTCATAGCGCTTGGCATCGTCGTGTTTTGCCGGGTCTTTGTCGTAGACGCCATCCACTTTGGTGCCCTTAAAGATCGCTTCACAGGCCATTTCGGATGCCCGCAATGTCGCCGCGGTGTCCGTGGTGAAATAGGGATTACCTGTACCGGCGGCAAAAATACAAATGCGTTTCTTTTCAAGGTGACGCACGGCGCGGCGACGGATGTAGGGTTCGGCCACTTCGTTCATCGTGATCGCGGAAATCACGCGGGTGTGGATGCCGAGGCCTTCCAAAGCGGCCTGCATCGCCAATGCGTTCATCACCGTCGCGAGCATGCCCATATAGTCAGCCGTTGTGCGTTCCATCCCCTGCGCAGAGCCTTGAAGCCCGCGAAAGATATTACCGCCGCCAATGACCATGCAAATCTCAACGCCCATTTCTTGGACAGTTTGCACTTCGCGCGCGATACGTTCGACGGTGGGCGGGTGCAAACCAAAGCCTTGGTCGCCCATCAACGCCTCACCGGAAATCTTTAACATGACCCGTTTGTAGGCGGTTTTTTTTGTCTCAGACATGGGCGCTCCGGTGCTGCTTTCAGTTCGCCGTAAAATGTCGCAAAAGGAGGCAGGACGCAATGGGACATCGCATGATTGATCTAAGCAAAATTGACGCTGGAAAGCCTATCTTGATTTATGGGCCGACGGCGTCTGGCAAGTCGGGTTTGGCGTTGAAGATAGCCGAAGAACAGGGCGGCGTGATTATCAACGGCGATGCGTTACAGGGCTATCAAGGCTGGCCGATTTTAACGGCGCAACCACCTGCGCAAGACCTCGCCCGCGTGCCCCACCACTTATACGGGCACCTGGCGTATGACGCGCCCTATTCTGTCGGCGATTGGTTGCGGGATGTCGCGCCGCTTCTGAAAGGTGCGCGTCCAATTATCGTCGGGGGAACCGGACTTTACTTTAGTGCGCTGACAGAAGGCCTTGCCGAGATCCCGCTAACACCTGCAGCTGTTAGGGCTAAGGCGGATGCAATCGCCCTGCCCGACCTTATTGCTGCGCTGGATGCAGAAACCGCTGCTGGTCTAGATCTGAACAACCGCGCCCGCGTGCAGCGCGCTTGGGAGGTGTTTGAAACCACCGGCCGCACAATCCGGCATTGGCAGGAACAAACCCCGCCGCCAACCTTACCGCTGGACGCCTGCACAGCCCTTGCGCTGTTGCCGGATGTGGATTGGTTGAATACCCGCATCGCGCAGCGGTTTGATGTGATGATGGAGGCTGGCGCAATGACCGAGGCTGAGGCCATGTCCCCGCATTGGGATCGCAACGCGCCCTCTTCAAAGGCGATTGGTGCGCGTGAAATGATCCAACTTCTAAACGGAGACATCACGCCCGATTCGGCGCGCGAGGCGATAATCGTGGCCACGCGCCAATATGCCAAACGCCAGCGCACGTGGTTGCGATCCCGCATGAAGCGGTGGCGGATCGTACCGCTACCAAATGTGGATGAGAACACATTGTCCACATAATCGCTGTTGATTTGCAGGGGCTTGGCGGCAAAAATTGTCTTATTCGAACATGCTCGAGGATGACCCGCAGATGATGGCCGACCCGCAAAACCGCCTCGCTTTGACTGCAATTGCGCAAAACGCCGGACAAGGACGTTGGCGCACCGAAGCAATGCGCAGCCATGCGTCGCCGCGGCTGATCTTTGTTGCACGCGGTCAGGGGCGCATCACCATTGCAGGTCTGACCAGCGGGTTCGGGGCCAACAATCTGATCTATATTCCTGCCGGAACGATGTACGGATTTGAGGTCGGCCCAACTGTGTTTGGCCAAATGCTGACCGTGCCGTCGGCGATGGCGGATGAATGGCCGCTTGAACCCAAACATCTGCGTTTACGTGACGTCCTCGCGCAAAAAGAACTCGCCGTGCATCTGGACGCGCTTGAGCGGGAACTGAAATCTGACCAAACCGGCAACCAACGCGCGGCGCATTATCACCTTGGGCTTTTGGCGATCTATTTTGTACGCCAGCTGGAAACACGTTCTGAAGACAGCACAGACACCCGCAAAGACAGCGCCGCAGCGCGCCTCGTGGCAGCGTACACCGACCTGATCGAGCGCGACTTTCATGAACACGAGGGTGTTGCGGATTATGCCGCGAAACTCGGTGTCACCCCGACCCATCTTGCACGCGTTTGCAAACAAACCAGTGGAAAATCTGCACTATCACTGCTGAACGATCGCATCTTGTTTGAGGCACGCCTGCTTTTAAGGGACACCGATTCCCCTGTCCGCCAAATCGCCGGTGATCTCGGCTTTGGGTCAGCGGCATACTTTACCCGCGCGTTCCAGACCCAGACGGGTCTGACCCCATCCCAGTTCCGCAAAAAAGGGCCGCTTGCGCAGGCTTAACCGGTTCATTTTCCTTTATTTTACGCTGCATTGCAGCATTTCCTACTTTCACCTTGCAGCCCATTTGCGACCATGCAAACGTCGCAAACGTGATCGCAAATGCCGATTGTAGCCGTTGACGGCGGGTTAAAAACCCTGCCCAATGAGGCTTCTTAAGGGGGGAGAATAAGCGCGAGCAGCGTTCACTGACGCAGGCTGGCCATTCCAAACACCCCAATAAAAACAAAACGTGTCATCAGGGAGAACACGCATGACTAAGAAAACACTCACGGGGGCGCCGCTGCATCCAGCAGTCGACGTCTATGTAAAAGACGAAAAGGCTGGCAAGCTGAGCCGCCGTGAATTCATGACGCGCACAACAGCGCTTGGCGTTACATCCGCAGCAGCTTACGGCCTGCTTGGACTTGAACAGCCAGCAGCA
>JAHBAO020000048.1 GCA_018500065.2 Octadecabacter sp.
CGCCGCGTTGATGTTCACATCTGGAACGTCAGACGGCGAAGTTTGGGGCCATGCGGTGAAAGAACAGGTGTATCATGCCAGCTTGGACCCCGAAGAATACCGCGCCCTGTTGATCGCCAATGGCTTCAAAGTCATCAGCTTTCGCCCCGAAGACCCCGCTTGTCAGGGGCATAGCATTTGGTTGGCGCGCTTTATTGGCGAATAAGCGGTTCTACCGCCGCCTCTTCAATCGCCCAACGACCAACGGCCAGTGTCACCGCTGCAACAATCGGCGCGCGCCCTTGCGCCGATGTCAGTCGCGTACGATCATCTGGGTTCGACAAAAAACCGACTTCCAACAAAATGGACGGGAAGTCTGCCGCATTCAAAACCGCAAGCTCCGCCTGACGGCGCGGACGTGAATTCAAAACCGCGCCGGTGTCGCGCATTGCGATAACCAATTGATCTGCAAAGCGCTCTCCGGAGGCTGCGGTTTCAACCCGCACGAGGTCTTGCAACACCATCGCCACCTCATCGCCCTGCCCGCTGAGATCAACACCCGCCAACAAATCCCCGCTTTCATGGCGCTCCGCCATGCGCTGGGACGCTGCTTCAGCAGCTTTGCTTGTCAGAGTGTAAACAGAGGCACCCGACGCCTGAACACCTTCCAAAGCGTCCGCATGCAGCGAGATAAACAAATCCGCGCGTGCGCCACGCGCCAGTGTAAGCCGCTCTTGCAAAGGCACGAACGTATCGTCGGCACGGGTGACCGCAGGCTGCACCCCTTCAATCCGGCCCAATGCAGCCGCGAGTTCCAAAGCCAGCGCCAGCATCACATCGGCCTCATGCACGTCAGCGACATCCGCCCCGGGGTCGATGCCGCCATGTCCCGGATCAATTACGATCACCAAAGGGCCATCGTCGACTTGCGGCGCAACAGCAGCCGGATCAGCCGCCATCAAAAACGCCCAATCCGGATCATTGGGTGCGCCGGATGCGGCTGTAAATTCATCACCGGTGGCGGCATTCAAAACGACACTAATCCGCGCTGTGCCATCCACGTCATTCACCCGCATACCCGCTTCATCAACCCGCACAGGATCGCTTAAATCAAGGATCATCCGTGACCAACCGGGGCGCAAACCCCCAAACCGCGCATCCGTTATCCAATCGCTCTGGGTAAACGCAGCCGCATCAGCGCCACGAAAATCCACCTCGCGAAAATCCATCACCAAGCGCCGCGGCTCATCCAATGTGAACACGCGGTACGGCACCGGCTGGGACAAAAACAGCTCAACCTCGGTGTGGCGAAACCCGTCATCCGCACCCGATTGTGTCACATCGAGCCGTGCCAGTGCCGAAAATTCCTGCGCCCCGACCACAGACCCCAAGATGATCAATGAAGCGCACATCGCCCCCTTCATCTTGGCAAAAAAACTCAAAACCCCGCCCTCAAGTCGTCCATGAACTTGGCCAGCCGAACAAGCCCTTCACGAATATCCTCCGTAGATCGCGCATAGGACAGACGCACCCACTTGTGCCCCTCAACAGGATCAAAATCGAGACCCGGAGTAATCGCAACGCCAGCCTTTTCAAGAACTTCACGGCAGAACTTCAAGCTATCATCCGTGTAATCAGACACATCAACATAGACATAAAACGCACCATCAGGCGGCGCAAACTTTCCCAATCCCACCTTGGGAAGGTCCTCCAACATCAATGCTCGATTGGCGCGATACACATCGACATTCAAATCCAGTTCCGGCGCACACGCCATCGCGTGCAGTGCAAGCCGTTGGGATGCATGGGACGGACAGATGAACATGTTCTGCGCAAGGCGTTCGACTTTACGGACATGGTCCTGCGGCACCACCATCCACCCAACGCGCCATCCCGTCATCGAAAAATACTTGGAGAAAGAGTTGATGACATAAACCTCATCCGTCACCTCAAGCGCACTCACCGCGCGGCCCTCATACCCAAGCCCGTGGTAAATTTCATCGCTGATGAACGCGGCCCCAGTTTCAGCGCAAGCCCCCGCCAGCGCGCGCATCGCATCAATATCCAGCATCGTCCCCGTCGGGTTCGCAGGTGACGCCACAATCAAACCTGCCAGATCATGCATGGCCACATCACTGGCCACGGGCTGCATGCGCGCCTCCAACGTGGTCGGCATATCCACCGGAACCAAGTCCAACGCCTTCAAAATCTGGCGATACGACGGATAGCATGGTGCACCCAGCCCAACCCGTTCACCGGTGTCAAACAGCGCAGAAAACGCGAGCAAGAACGCACCCGACGCGCCCGCCGTGATGACAACGCGCTCTGGATCTAACTCCAACCCGTACCATTCGCGGTAATGCTGTGCGATCCGCGCCCGCAGCTCTGGCAGACCAAGCCCGACAGTGTATCCCAATGGATCACCCGCCATATCAGCGGACAGTCGCTCAAGTGCGGCCTTGGGCGCGCCCGTCCCCGGCTGGCCGACTTCCATGTGAATAATATGGCGCCCCGCGGCCTCAGCCGCACGCGCTTGTTCCATCACATCCATCACGATGAAGGGATCGACCTCGCCCCGCCTTGAGTTTCGCATGCTGCCCGCCCTATTCTTCTTTGAACCCTGTTTGCCCTGTCCAGCCGGAGCCCGTCAATGCGCCTTTCGATCTTGTCACTTTGCCTGAGCGCTTGCCTGCTGCTTGTCAGCGCGGCCAGACCAGCCCACGCCGTGAACCTGATCCGCGACGCAGACATCGAACACAGCCTTGACCAACTCGCCGCACCGATCCTGCGGGCCGCCGGTTTGAACCCCAACAACGTACGTATCTTGGTGGTGAATGACAGCGGGCTTAACGCCTTCGTCATCAATGGTCGTGCGATCTTTATTCATTCCGGTCTCTTGCAGCGCGTCACCACGGCGGCACAGCTGCAATCCATCATCGCCCATGAAGCGGCCCATATCGCCAACGGCCATATCTCGCGCCGCCTCACAAACTTGCGCGGTTCAAACTCGGCGGCTGGGTTTGGGTTGGCCTTGGCCCTCGCGGTGGCTTTGGCATCTGACAATCCTGCCGCCGCTGGTGGCATAGCTGCAGGGTCTGTTGGCGCAGCACAACGCCAGTTCTTCGCCCATACCCGCGCGGAAGAATCCTCAGCCGATCAATCGAGCATCCGCTTTATGCTGCGTGCTGGCGTCGATCCTACGGCGTCGATCGAAGTACTTGAACTTTTTCGCGGCCAAGAGGCCCTGTCGGTTTCGCGCCAAGACCCTTACGCGCGCACCCACCCGCTCACGAATGATCGCATCCGCGCGCTTCGCGGGCTCGTTGCCGCCAACCCAGGCGCGGCCGAAGCCAACGCAAACGCCGATTTCTGGTTCGCCCGCGCGCAAGGCAAACTCAGCGCGTTCGCACAAAACCCCGGTTGGACCCTGCGTCGCGTGCGCAATGACGACAGCCCAATTGGCGTGATGCGCCGCGCCGTGGCCTATCACCGCCAAGCCGATGCAAACCGCGCCATCCGTGAAATGCAAACACTATTGGCGCAATATCCCAACGACGCCTACTGGTATGAACTTTATGGACAAATCTTGCTCGAAAGCCGCCAACCCGCATCGGCTGTGCAAGCTTATCAAAACGCTGTCGCGCTGAACGGAAACGAACCCTTGATCCTAGCTGGCTATGGCCGCGCGCTTCTAGCCCTTGATACCGCTGATAGCAACGCCCGCGCCGTGCGTGCGCTGGAACGGTCCCGTGCGCTCGACGGACAGGCATCAAATACCCTACGCGACTTGGGCCAAGCCTACGCCCGTACCGGCCAGCCCGGCCTTGCATCCCTTGCCACCGCTGAACGGTACGCCCTACAGGGTCGCCTTGATGACGCGATTGTGCATGCCACGCGTGCGTCAGATCGCCTACCACGCGGATCCGCCCCTTGGCAGCGCGCGCAAGACGTGCTCTCTGCTGCTCAATAGTTTTGACGGAGTTTCCAATGCGCCTAACGTCCACTTTTGCCGCCCTGATGATGACAGCATCCAGCGTGTTCGCCCAAGACACGATGACAGACGCCGAGCGCACAGAATTTCGCGCCGAAGTCCGCGCCTATCTTTTGGAAAACCCCGAAGTCCTGATGGAGGCCATCGCCGTCTTGGAAACCCGCCAAGCGCAGGCCGAAGTCCTGCGCGACGACCAACTGGTTGCGATGAACATGAACGCATTGCTCGATGACGGGTTCTCCTATGTGGGCGGCAACCCTGACGGCGACATTACGATCATCGAATTTACCGACTACCGCTGCGGGTTCTGTCGCCGCGCGCATCCAGAAGTCGCCGAGCTGCTGGAATCAGACGGCAACATCCGCATGATCACCAAAGAGTTCCCGATCTTGGGCGAACAGTCTGTGGTTGCATCGCAATTCGCTGTCGCCACCAAGATCGTCGCGGGGGATGACGCCTATAAACTGGTCTCGGACGCGCTGATCAACATGCGCTCTGATGTGACGCCCGCCAGTCTCTCTGCCCTTGCCTCGGCGTTCGATCTGGACGGGGATGCGATCATGGCCGAAATGGACAGCCCGGCGGTGCGCGAAGTTCTGGCGACCAACCGCGCCCTTGGGGATCGCATGCAGATCACCGGCACCCCGACCTTCGTGTTTGGGGATCAACTGGTGCGTGGCTATGTCGACCTCGCGCAGATGCGCAAGATCATAGAAGAAGAACGCGAAGGCAGCTAATCTATAGGCACCCTTGGTGCATATAACCTTCCATCACCCGCTGGCGTGGTTTGACCGCGGTCATCTGACACCATCCAAAAGCGTTCCGCGTCGCGCATAACATTCAGAACAGTGACATGAGTTCGTCTGGAAATCGCTCTGCAACACGTTCCTTCAAGACCACTTCGGCGTCTTGATCGTTCCAACGCAACCCACCCGAAATCTCGCGCCCCTGCGCCAAAACCTATGACCCAACGGTGACGACAAGTGCGGCAATCAATATCTTTTTTCAGCTTCAAGCGCCGGACCGAATGGCGTGCACAAAAGCCGAAATACCTTGGAATAAAGGCTGGGGATTCTTACTTTTCCCTTTGCCTTTGTTTCAAAAATATCCCGGGAGGTCTGGAGGGCTGGCCCTCCAGCTGATCGGATTGGCGCAGCCAATTCGATCTTCAGCTTTCAAGTGGCGCAGCCGCATCCAATTCTGCCGCCTTCGCCTCAACCTGTTCGACAATATGTTCGACCATCTGATCATTGCTCAGCTTGTGGCTCTGCTTGCCAGCCAGATAAACCATGCCCGCGCCATTGCCGCCGCCAGTAAACCCAACGTCTGTCATCAACGCCTCACCGGGCCCGTTTACCACACAGCCAATGATGCTCAGGCTCATCGGGGTCTTGATATGCTCAAGCCGTTTTTCCAGCGTCTCAACGGTTTTGATCACATCAAACCCCTGGCGCGCGCAGCTGGGGCAGGAAATGATATTCACGCCACGATGGCGCAGCCCAAGCGATTTTAGGATCTCGTATCCAACCTTAACCTCTTCAACAGGATCAGCCGACAGCGACACACGGATCGTATCCCCGATCCCCGCCCACAGCAGGCTGCCCATCCCGATGGACGATTTGATCGTGCCGCTGGTCAACCCGCCTGCTTCGGTAATCCCAAGGTGAATTGGGGCGTCTGTTGCCTCGGCCAGCTGTTGGTACGCCGCCGCTGCCATAAACACGTCAGACGCCTTACAGCTGATCTTGAACTCGTGGAAATCGTTGTCTTGCAGGATCTTGATATGGTCGAGGCCACTTTCCACTATCGCGTCAGGGCAAGGTTCTCCGTACTTATCAAGCAGATGCTTTTCCAGCGAACCCGCATTTACGCCGATACGAATAGAGCAATTGTTGTCCTTGGCAGCCTTAATGACGTCACGCACGCGTTCGGGTGACCCGATATTGCCAGGGTTGATTCGCAAACACGCGGCGCCCGCTTCGGCTGCTTCAATGCCGCGTTTGTAGTGGAAATGAATGTCGGCCACGATCGGCACCGGACTGCGTGCACAAATCTCTTTCATCGCGGCACTGCTGTCTTCATCGGGCACGGACACGCGCACGATATCAACACCCGCGTCTGCACAGCGCATGATCTGCGCCAAGGTGCCCTCAACGTCCGGGGTCAGTGTGTTGGTCATCGTCTGCACCGTGATCGGCGCACCGCCCCCGACCGGGACGTTCCCCACCATAATCTGGCGGCTTTCACGACGATAAATATTTCGCCACGGGCGGATATGGTTCAGCGACATCAGATCACCTGTCAGGACTCGTTAGACAGTACCTATCCCTCGCACGGCATGCGAACAACGGGCTGCAACAGTTTGTTTCGGGATTATTGGTCGAG
>JAHBAO020000176.1 GCA_018500065.2 Octadecabacter sp.
CACGCAGCAAGGGTTCCCAAGAACACCAGGATTGCACGGCTTGGATCCATTTCAACGGGCAAGCCAGTGACCGACACCAAGCCCGCGTATAGCCCAAGCGAGACCAAGAAGCCTGGAACAAACCCGAACAAGGCGAGGATAATTGCTTCTTCAAACACAATTCCCAAGAAGAATGGTTGGCCATATCCCATCGCTTTGAACGTGGCGTATTCGCGCAGGTGGTCGGCGACGTCGGTGGACAGCACTTGATAAACGATGACCAATCCCACGAGAATTCCCATGAAAACACCGAACCCGAAGATAATTCCGGTTGGGCGTTCTGTTGCCATATATGCAAGATCGTTGGACGCGGACGCCCTCATGGTCTGGACACGCAGGTTAGTGCTTGGCAGCGCCTCAGTTAGGCGAGCAACAACAGCATCTGTTGATACACCATCAACGGTCTGGATCAGGATGTGGTTGGGCGCACCGCTGGTGCGGTTTGGAAACACGCGTAAGAACGTTTGATCAGACACGACCGACATTCCGTCTGCCAAAAAACCACCCCCCACTGCCATCGTTCCGATTGCGGTTAAGGTCGTCCCGCTGGCCTCAAAACTGAAATGCCCGCCGTCCTTCAGCTCTGCAATGACAGCAGCAGACATGCCGCGCGTGCCTTCGTCCAACAAGGCGGACCCTTCACGCGATAGCTTACTCAAGGATCCCGCGATGTCGGCGGCCGCGAAATACGGCTTGGCGACATCCATGCCAAAACTAAGCAACGAAACCGAAGACCCGTCTTCAAGCGTGAACGGCAAGTTGCCAATGTAAAGGGGAGTGGCATCGCTGACACCCGCAACACCGAGGGCCTGAAACATTCGCGCGCGCGGGATATGACCGCCATCGGTCAGTGTATTCCCGTCTTGTGACGACAAGATGATATCAGCATTCAGCATCGCATATGGTGCAACAGTTGAGCTGTTGAGCGCCCCCATTATCCCAAGCTGCATGAACACCAGAAGGTTGGCAAACGCCACACCAGCAACGGCCGCAAAGAACCGGCCACGGCTGTGGGTAAGTTGCAGCCAGCCGATGGGCAAGCGGCCAAACAAAAAGGTGAGCAAACGGCTCATGGGGTGCGGCCAGCGTCGATCCGCACTACGGCCTCTAAGTTAGTGAAAGATGCCGCAACGGGTGAGGAATCGCTGTCTAGCGTCACGATCACATCCACCACGCGCGCATCCGTGTTGGCCGCGGGATCGTCTGATGTGATGGATTGGCGCCCAATTTCAAGTCCGATCGCAGTGACCGTTCCAGTTAAATCCTGTGCCAAAGCATCGGCACTCACGATCACGGGATCACCGATTGTGACCCGTCCGATCATGGTTTGATAAACCTCGGCCTCGACTGTCATCTGCGTCGTATCACCAAGGTCGATAATGCCGTCAGTCCCGGGGCGCTCGCCTGCGCGAACATTGATGTCTAGAACCTTGCCCCGTTCAGGCACATGCACATAGGCGCGGTCCAGATCTTGCTGCGCGCTCGCAAGTGTGGCGCGGGCGGCGTCCAGATTGGCCACGGCCACGGCGATGTCGGCCTGAACGATTTCGGATCCCGTTGCGTAGCGAGACAGCGTCGCCTGAGCGCGTTCAACATCACGTGCGGATTGTGTGGCGGTGGCAACGATCTGATCGAAAGCTGCGCGCGTGGTCACGCCGCGTTCAAACAATGCAGTGACACGTTCAAGCTCTGATTGGGCGACATCGGCGGTGGCTTGCGCGCGATCCAACGTTGCTTGCGCCTCGGCGCGGCTGGCGGTGTTGGAAGCGCGGGTCTGGGTCAGGCTGGCCGCGCTGACTCGCAATGCTGCTTGCGCCGATGTCACCGCGCTTTGAAGTTGCGGCAGGTTATCCAGAACGGCAAGAATGTCGCCTGCATCGACCTCATCGCCAATGGCGACCCGCAATTCTGCGATCCGCGCGTCCCCTGCACCCGACGGTGTAGCTACGCTAATGACATCGCCGCGCGGGATGATACGGCCTAACGCCACGACGTCCCCTTCGCTGATGACGGCAACCTGTTCCTGGGCGGCCACTTGTTGCATGGCCACGGCGATCGGCGTGTCGGTCCCTGCCCCCGGTTCCAATCCTGTCGCATTGAAGAACACCCGCAATCCTGGCGGTTGGAAATACATGCCAATGACTGCCCCTGCGAACAGCGTGAACATCAGCAATGGGATCAACAGCAAACGTGACCTGCCAACTGCTTTGGGGGCGTTTGCGGGTTCAGCTTTGGTCAAACCTGTGTCCTCCAATGGGAGGTCGTTGGGTGTCTTTTGTGACTGCGACATTGGTTCGGCTTTATTCCTTTTGATGCGCTGTGGTCTTCTTTGCTCGTAAAAAATCAACACGACATATTCGCATTCACCACAGTTCCTAGTGTCCGCGCCTTGCGCTGGATCAACCTTCGAAGATCATGCCTGCCCTTTTTGGGAAAGATTTCGAACTGCCCCCTCCCAACGGTGTAAAACGAAAAAGGCGCCCCGATTGGGACGCCTTCATTATTTCTACCAACTGATCGGTGCAGGGCCACAATTGCGCTGCAATCGCTTACCCCTGCTGGGTGAAACCGCTAACGCGGTTGTCCCCTTAGTTACCAGTCGCGTTATCGACGTTCAGTGTGACGCTCGGGCCCATTGTAGAAGTCAAAGAGATCTTCTTCATGTAGGTACCTTTGGATCCAGCAGGCTTTGCCTTCTGAACAGCGCCAACGAATGCCAGAACGTTTTCTTCAAGCTTCGCAGCAGTGAAGGACGCCTTGCCAAGGCCGGCGTGAACCACACCAGCTTTTTCGACTTTGAACTGAACTTCGCCGCCTTTAGCAGCTTCAACAGCGTCTTTGACGTCCATTGTCACTGTCCCGATTTTCGGGTTGGGCATCAGGTTGCGTGGGCCAAGGACCTTACCAAGACGACCAACGATTGGCATCATGTCAGGTGTCGCGATGCAACGATCAAAGTCGATCTTGCCGGACTGGACGATTTCCATCAGGTCTTCTGCGCCAACAATGTCAGCACCAGCCGCTTTGGCTTCGTCAGCTTTGTCGCCACGTGCGAAGACTGCGACGCGCATTGTTTTGCCTGTGCCGTTTGGCAGGGCAATCTTGCCGCGCACCATCTGGTCAGCGTGACGTGGGTCAACACCCAGAACAACTGCGATTTCGATTGTCTCGTCGAACTTCGCCTTGGCGTTGTCCTTCACGAGAGCCACGGCCTCAGCCACAGTTACATCAGATTTGCCAGCAAAAGCTTCGCGAGCGGCGGTTGTGCGTTTTCCGTACTTTGCCATCTTACTTAACCTCGATGCCCATAGACCGAGCAGAGCCCAGAATGATTTTCATTGCGCCTTCGATGTCGTTTGCGTTGAGGTCCTTCATTTTGGCCTCTGCAATCTCACGAACCTGCTTGGTGGTCACAGTGCCAACAACTTCACGCGAAGGTGTTTTGGCGCCGGACTTAACCTTGGCGGCCTTCTTAAGGAAATAGGACGCAGGTGGCGTCTTGATGTCCATCGAGAAGGATTTGTCTTGGTAATATGTAATCACAGTCGGGCAAGGCGCACCTGGCTCGAGGTCAGCTGTCTTAGCGTTAAACGCCTTACAGAATTCCATGATATTGATACCACGTTGGCCCAATGCGGGACCGACGGGTGGGGATGGGTTGGCTTGGCCAGCTGCAACTTGCAGCTTCATAGTGCCAGCGATTTTTTTAGCCATTTGGCTTCTCCTTTTGTCCGGTCACAGAACGCGTTCCTGCAACCTATGTGGATGTGGTCTGGTCCGGCGCACGCGTGCGACTCGCCTCCCACATGGAATGCCGGATGTCCGACAGGCCGCTCCTTTAACTTGGGGTGGGGATTCTTGCAAGGGCGGAGTCCGGCCGTTCGTCACTCGCCATTCGTTTGGCGCGAAATAGGTGACGCGAAAATCCGAAGTTTCACGGAGGTCCCGCACATCGAGGGTTCACCCGTACGTTTGTAGGCAAACGAGCGAGTCACAACCCGCACACAACCTGTACACACCGGGTGTCTAACGTCAGCACTCGCTGGACAGATTTGAGGATTTGAAAGGATTTCTGGTTCATCTTATCGATTAGGAGATCGTGATGACCATAAACCTACGACCTGACCGACGGTGAGTAACCGATCAAGGCCGCGAGCGCATTGTGAATGGACCCAACACGGCAACATCGTGCGCGTGCTTGGAGTGAACCAATTCTGGACCTTGCGGATTGGCGATGAGGCGCAGCACCCGCTGTCGCCGCAAACAGCACCGATAATGAGACAGCCAGCGAAGTCCTTCAGGGGGGGGGCTGGGGGTCTAGAAGACGCGGTGAGGTCTGTAATCGCTGAGCAGGTCTAGATCTCACCCACTATTCATATTGATCAAGGTGCATCCGTGACCGTCCTCGTCGACCGTGATGTGGTGATCTATTGAGCCAGCCGTCCCTGCCTACGTCATACCTAGAGCGATATCTCGAACCGTTTCAAGATTTGCTGCTGCGCGATGACATCGTTGAAATCGCAATCAACCCTGATGGAAAAGTCAGGATCGAAGCCGCAGGTGACGCGACAATGCGATATGAAGGTCAAACCGTTGACCGCGCCACGGCATTCAATATGGCGCAATCAATCGTCGGCGATACCAATGCCCGTGCGTCAGAGAAAAACCCGCCGGGGTCTGGCAAAGTTGAATATGCAGGTCGACCTCTGCACGTTCAGGTCGCGGCTCCACCTGCCATTGAACAGGGGGCTCCAGTTAAGATCCGTCTCTTCGCCACCGCAGGCGTGAAAGGGTACAAACCATCATATCTATTTGGCAAGAGTCTCGCTGGATCACACAGACGTTCGAACGCACTTTTGCAAGCATCTTTGCGGATGCGCCCGGACCGGATCATCGTTGGAGAACTGCGCGGGGACGGAGCCTTGACCTATCTTGAAGCGATCAACACCGGAAATGGTGGGTCAGTCTCAACCACCCTGCGGACACTACTGAGCTGGCAATAGATCGATGAGCTATAATGGTCTTGCAATCGGGCATGCCGCTTACCTTCGCTGAGGTGCGGCAGTATATTCAGAAGTCGATCGATGTGATTGTGCAATTGAGAGGAAAAGACTGCGAACGTGGCCTTGTTGAAATTTACTTTCAAAAACCAATACAGGAGCGTGCAACCTGAATCATGGGTTTTCTTGAAACCACCCTTGTAGTTTTGCGTTTTGCTTGGCTGGGATCAAAGTATGCTTTGGGCACAAGAAACCTTGCATTGCCTGACGGGGAACTGGGCGTTTCCAATTGGGTATGTCGTCGTATTGAGTGCCCTAGGCATAATGCCTTCGCTTGTGGCGAGCCCTCGCTGGGGTGTCATGTTATTTATTGTGGCAGGCGCGGCACCAACAGCGAGCGGCGGCTGGAAATCCTGCGCCAGACGCCCTCTGACTGCACTACGTTTGATAAATGGCAAACGCGTCATGCCATAAACGTCTTCGACCCTGCCCGTTTCCAAATCAGGAAAAGCAGCAAACAAATTTTTCTTTGCTTTGGAGTCCAAGGCCGCCAATGCAAATTTGCCAGGATAAAAGCTCTCGCTCACCAGTCCGTCCGAAATCAGCAGGCTGTGTTTCGCCAACAGCAGGTGGAAATATACAATTTTGCGCCGCTGAACCTTGGTCGCAAGCCCAGTCTCCTCTGCCAGATGGCGTGCGCGGACAAAAACCGCCGAGGCATGACCCGGCATTTGAACCGCGACCCCATGCTGTGGTGATACAACCACTGCACGGGTGTTAGACAACACACCAGGCTTGATCCGAATGGGCTGCAACTTCGGATCGGTGATGTCTTCTTTGCTTTCAAATACTGATTTTGACATCCAGAGAATTTCTTGTGGACCGTCATCGAATGTCTCAACCAGATCACCGCACCGCAGGTCTTCGACGCGCCGATAGCCGGCAGGCGTCAGAATGGATGCCCCCCGTGCAAAACAGGTGACAGCGGTGTTGTCGGCGGTAAAACTGTTGCTGTTTGCGCCTAGAAACGTGAGGTTGTTCGAACCGTCCAGCGTTGAATTGTTCGAGTAGTCTACTGTTGCAGAATTAGAGTGATTGAGGACCCCATCGTCATCAAAATCCGCCCGTACTTCGGAAACAGTGTCATAGTAAGCAGACAGGTCAATAACGTCATTGTTGGTGGTGTCGTTATCTCCAATCGCGCCGGAATTTCCGAAATTGAAGTCACTGATCGTATCGGCGCCCTGCCCGTCATAGACAAAAGTATCATTGCCATCACCACCGGTCAGCGTGTCGTTGCCCGCGCCGCCATCAATCTGGTCGTCGCCCGCGCCACCCAAAAGTGTGTCGTTGCCCGCATGGCCATCAAGCAGATCGTTACCCGCTCCCCCGTCAAGAAAATCAGCTCCGGAATCACCAAAGAGCATGTCTGCGCCATCGCCACCGTCAAGGGTATCCGCGCCATCGCCACCGCGCAGCGTGTCATTGCCAGCACCACCGGCAAGGTTATCGTCGCCGATAAACCCGTCGACAAGGTCATTGCCTTCGCCACCGGCAAGCGTGTCATTACCCTCGTTGCCGTAAAGCTCATCGTTGCCAGCGCCGCCATCAATCTGGTCGTTGCCCGCGCCGCCGCTCAGAATGTCATCGCCGGAACCACCAACAAGCGTGTCATTCCCTGCCGCGGTATCAACGCGGGTGGATGTCGACAGGCCAACAAGGTTCCAATTGTCATCAGCGCTTGAGCCCAGTGCCACGCTGCCATCAGAGAAATTGACGTCATCAAAGTGCGTGAGCGTTGACGTGACGCTGAGCGCGCTTACTGCGCCGTCCAGTGGGGCGTCCGCAGAATAAGGCGAATCGCCGATGTGATAGTCCGTCCGCGGGACATCAGCAGGCAAGGCCGCAACACCAAAGTTATGCGACGCGACAGACACACCATTCTTGAAC
>JAHBAO020000330.1 GCA_018500065.2 Octadecabacter sp.
ATCGTCGCGATGCAGGGTGGGAAGACGGGTGCGTTGTTGACCTGGTCTTGCGTTGCGGGTGCCGTCATTGCGGATGCGGATCGGGGGCCATTGACCGCCTATGGTGATGCGGTTGGTCTAGCGTTCCAGATTGCGGATGATGTGTTGGACGTGACCGGTGATGCAGCGGCGGTTGGTAAGGCTGTTGGTAAGGACGAAGATGCTGGTAAGGCCACGTTTGTTTCCCTTTTGGGCCTAGATGGGGCGAAACGCCGCGCCGATGAGTTGGTGGAAACAGCCTGTGACGCGTTAAGTGTATATGGTGATAAGGCGGAAACGCTGAAAGCGGCGGCGCGGTTTGTTGTGAACCGCACGCACTAAGGAGACGCCGGTTATGGCTGAGAGACCCAAGACCCCCCTGTTGGATCAAATTGATCTGCCCAGTGATTTGAACGGGCTGAGCGATGCGCAGCTAAGCACGCTTGCCAGTGAATTGCGGGCCGAGACGATTTCCGCTGTGTCTGAAACAGGTGGGCATTTGGGTGCTGGCCTTGGTGTGGTTGAGCTGACGGTTGCACTACACGCGGTGTTTGATGCGCCGAAAGACAAGATTATTTGGGACGTAAGCCACCAGTGTTATCCGCATAAGATTTTGACAGGACGTCGCGACCGTATCCGCACGTTGCGCCAGAAAGACGGGTTGTCGGGTTTTACGAAACGATCTGAGTCCCCGTATGATTGTTTTGGGGCTGCGCATTCGAGCACGTCGATTTCCGCGGCCTTGGGGTTCGCCGTGGCGCGTGACCTTGGCGGTGAAGGCGGTGATGCGATTGCGGTTATCGGCGACGGGTCGATGTCTGCGGGCATGGCCTATGAAGCGATGAACAACGCAGGGCATCTGAACAAACGGCTGATCGTCATTCTGAACGACAATGAAATGTCGATTGCGCCGCCTGTTGGCGCGATGTCTTCGTATTTGTCGCGCTTGTATGCGGGCAATCCGTTCCAGGAATTCAAGGCGGCAGCAAAGGGGGCTGTTTCGTTTCTTCCCGAACCGTTCCAGGAGGGTGCACGTCGCGCAAAGGAAATGCTGAAAGGCATGACTGTCGGCGGGACGTTGTTTGAAGAGCTTGGGTTTTCGTATGTGGGGCCGATTGATGGTCACGACATGGAACAGCTTTTGTCGGTTCTGCGTACCGTGAAAACCCGTGCGACGGGGCCGATCCTGATCCATGCGATTACCAAAAAGGGTAAGGGCTACGCTGAACATCGGGCGGATCGTGGTCATGCGACCGCAAAGTTTGATGTGATTACCGGAGAGCAGAAAAAGACGCCGAGCAATGCGCCGTCTTACACATCTGTGTTTGCTGAAAGTCTGATAAAAGAAGCCACCAAGGACGACAAGATTGTTGCGGTGACAGCCGCGATGCCGGATGGCACAGGGCTTGATCGGTTTATGTCGCGATTTACGTCGCGGTGTTTTGACGTTGGCATTGCCGAGCAACACGCGGTGACGTTTTGTGCGGGGCTTGCGGCTGGTGGGATGAAGCCGTTTTGCACGCTGTATTCTACATTCTTGCAACGTGGTTATGACCAGATCGTGCATGATGTTGCGATCCAGCGTTTGCCTGTGCGCTTTGCAATTGATCGCGCTGGGCTGGTTGGTGCGGATGGTGCGACCCATGCCGGGTCGTTTGATGTGGCGTTTCTGAGCAACCTTCCGGGGTTTGTTGTGATGGCCGCAGCAGATGAGGCGGAATTGGTTCGCATGGTCGCGACGGCAGTGGCGCATAATGACGGGCCAATCGCGTTCCGCTTTCCGCGTGGCGAGGGTGTAGGGGTTGATATTCCTGACGATGCCGTTCCGCTTGAGATTGGCAAGGGTCGGATGATCCGCGAGGGCGCGCGCGTTGCGATCTTATCGTTTGGAACCCGGCTGCAAGAGGTTGAGAAAGCTTGTGAAGCGCTGGCTGCCAAAGGCATCACACCGACGGTGGCGGATGCGCGTTTCGCCAAGCCTTTGGATCGGGATATGATCCTTAAACTTGCCGCTGACCACGAAGCGCTGATCACTGTTGAAGAAGGTGCTGTTGGCGGGTTTGGCTCACATGTGGCGCAGCTGTTGGCGGATGAAGGCGTGTTTGATCGCGGTCTAAAGTACCGCTCGATGGTGTTGCCAGATATCTTTATTGACCAAGCCGGCCCGCGCGAAATGTATGAAGTTGCGGGCATGAACGCGGAACACATCGAGGCGAAAGTGCTGGATGTGTTGGATGTTGATGTGATCGGCAAGCGCGCCTGAGCGCTACTTGGGAAGACGCTTTTCAATGGCCTCTAGACGCGTAAGAACCTCGTCGCGATAGGTGTCTGTCGCTGCGTTGGATTCCTCGGATGCGGTTTCGGACATTGAATTTACGATCAGACCAACCAAGAGGTTCACCACCGCAAAAGTTGTGACCATGATGAACGGGACGAAGAACGCCCAGGCATATTCGTACACCTCCATGACGGGCCGTACGATGCCCATCGACCAGCTTTCTAGCGTCATGATCTGGAACAGCGAATAACCGGACGCGCCCAATGTGCCGAACCATTCCGGAAAGCTGTTGCCAAAAAGTTTCGTTGCCATGACAGCGCCGATGTAAAAGATCAGCGACATGAGAAGAAAGACACTGCCCATTCCCGGTAGCGCCTTAAGAAAGCCTTCGACAACGCGGCGCAGGCTCGGCGTTGCGGAAATGATCCGAAGCACCCGTAGGATACGCAGTGCACGTAGCACCGATATGGATTGCGCTGCCGGAACCAGCGCGATGCCGACGATGAAAAAATCAAAAATATTCCAACCCGACCTAAAGAACCGAAGGTGTCGCGCAAAGAGCTTCAGGACGATCTCAACGACGAAGATGTAAAGGCAGATCAGGTCAAGGGCGTGAATGAGGGTTCCGGCGGTTGCCATAAGGGGCTTGGACGTCTCCAAACCGAGGATCACCGCATTGAAAACGATGACGCCGATGATGAAGTTGCGAAACCTCGGCGTGTCGATGAAAGCGGCGGTTTTTTCACGGAGCGTCATGCGTGTCCTCATTTATTGCCACGCATATGGCAATTGGATGTGGCAATCGCAAGTGGACCTAGTGCGTTCGTCGATCTGCGGCGAGTAGTGCTGCAAGCCCAACACGGTAGTCGGGATATTTCAAAGTAACTCCTAGCTCGGATTTGATGCGGTCGTTGCGCACTTTTTTGCTTTCAGCGTAAAAGCTGCGCGCCATTGGGGTCATGTCGGCGGTTTCGAAATCCTGCGCTGGGGGGATTGGCATGCCCAGCAGTTCCGCTGCATGGGCAATGACATCTTCTGGCGGGGCAGGATCATCGTCACATAGATTGTAGACCGCGCCAGTATTGGGCTGTGCGATAGACGCGGCAAGGGTTTGGGCGATGTCTTCGACGTGGATGCGGCTGAAGACCTGACCCTGCTTGATGATGCGGCGCGCGGTTCCGTTGCGGACCTTGGAAAAGGGGCCACGACCCGGGCCGTAAATTCCCGCGAGGCGGAAGATATGCAGGGGCAGGTCGAGAGCCTGCCATGCGGCTTCGGCATCAACGCGCATCTGCCCGCGTTTGGTCGATGGGGTTAGGGGGGTCGCTTCATCAACCCAACCGCCATTGTGGTCGCCATAGACGCCAGTAGTCGACAAGTATCCGACCCATTCAAACTGAGCGCGCCGCGCCACAATTTCTGAACGCAATTCATTGAGGACGGGGTCGCCAACTTCATTGGGTCCTGCGGAAATGAGCAGGTGGGTTGCTGCGTCGAGGGCTGGTGCGAGGTCCGCACCGGGCCAAATGCGCGGCTCAATTCCATCGCGCATCAAGGCGGCAGCTTTGTCCTCGTTGCGGGTTGTGCCGATGATGCGCCAATCCTCTGGCAGCAGTGGAGAGAGTGCTTGTGCTGAATAACCGTGGCCAAATGAGAGAAGTGTTTTTGTCATGCCCTTTCGTGGCGCAGGCTGCGCGATGGTGCAAGGTGTGTTAGGGTCATTTCATGACAGGTGAACCGGATTTAAAAAGCGCATATGCGCTGAACACACCAGAGGATGCCAAGCGGCTGTATGCGACTTGGGCTGAAACCTATGACAGCGACTTTGGCGATGCGCAGGGTTATCTGATGCCACGTGAAGTGGTGCGGATGTTTGTGGCAGCCGGTGGGCAAGGCCCAGTGTTGGATGTTGGAGCGGGTACGGGGCTTGTTGGTGAAGGTTTGGCCGCGGCGGGTGTTGGTCCAATTGATGCGCTTGATCTATCGAACGAGATGCTTAGCGTTGCGAAGTCTAAAGGTGTTTACCGCAAGACAATTGCTGCGGATGTGACGCAGCCGCTTTCGGCTGGGCCTTACAGTGGGATCATCAGTGCAGGTACGTTTACGATGGGACATGTGGGGCCGGAAGGAATTCCGCCTTTGCTTGAAATCGCAAAATCCGGGTGTCTGTTTGTGATCTCCGTGAACGCAAAACATTTTGAAAGCGCAGGTTTCGAAGCGTTTTTCGCCAAGTTAGACACGGAAATTGATGCGTTCTCGTTTGAAGACGTACGCATCTACAGTGACAAAGCCGACCTGTCGCATCGCTACGACATTGGGCGGATAGTCCGGTTTCGAAAGGCCTGAGGGCTTGCCTTAGCCCAGCCCATAGCGGATGGTCTGCGCATGGAAAAGATACTTCTTCTTAATGGCCCGAACCTGAACCTTTTGG
>JAHBAO020000122.1 GCA_018500065.2 Octadecabacter sp.
CCCGTTTGGTCCCCGCCGAACCGCGCAAGTCACGCTCCAAACGGTTCTCCACCATCGTTTTGCCGATTTGAAAGCGTGGGATTTGCAGCAGCGGGTCTTGGTCGTCGATCCGGCTGAGATCGTAGTCAGACACAGGGCCAACATAACCGACAACATGGGCCATATCAGGGCCCTGCGGATATATGCGACTGCGGCCCAGTTCTGCGACAACACCGGGAAGTGCTGGGGCGTTTACAGTGACGCGGGCCACGTCTTCCCAGCTGATGCGTTCAGCCACGGTGACTGGCACAAATGGTGAGCGGGCTTTCAGTTCTTCGCGGGCCTTTTCCAGACGTTCAGGGTCTAATGCGATGATCCGATCTAGACGCGCGAGAACTTCATCCACATCACCTGCACCTTCGCGCGTGATGGTAATCGAATAATGCTGTTGATTGTCGGCCAGCACCACGCCGTTGATATCGTAAACCAAGCCGCGCGCGGGCGGGATCAAGCCGATGTTAATACGGTTTTCTTCAGCCAACATGCGGAATGTATCCGCCTGATCGACCTGCATAGACGCCATGCGTGCGCCCAAGGTTGCGACAATGGCAACCTGCGCCGAGCCAAGCAACATGGCACGTCGGGATAGGCGTCGCGCACCTTCCTCGGTTTCTCTGGGTCCTTTTTTCACAAGGCTGGCCTCATATGCGGTGCCCTAATTCGTCGGTTGCACCCGGTGCCGGTCTGCTTACGCCAAACAACGCGTAAGACACGAACACAACAAGCGGATATGCGAGCAATGTAAGGGTTAACTGGATCAATGCCAGCCCCAGAGCGGCTTGAGGAACGAGAACTATCGATAATGTGACCCAGTAGATTACCGAAATCGTTACGATGCCTGCGGCGACTGTTGCCCATTCTAACCAGAATGGCAGGGTGCGCATAGATCGCGATCGACCACGTAGAATTTCCGTTAGAATGATTACCAAGGCTGTCCATAGCCCCGGTGGTCGTTGGAATAGAAAGTCCGCAAGTAAAAAGACTATTGCGATGACCCAAACAGGCGCAAAAGATGGGCGTCGTGTCACCCATGTCGCGGCGATTAGGATCAGGAAATGTGGCGCGATCCAACGGATCGGGTCGAAGAATTCTTCAATTTCGGTATCTCCGGCTTGTGTCGCCCCGCGTTGTTCAATCGGGAGGAGGGAGCTCCCACCGAGGCTTGGCGGCACGGTTTCAAGCGGAATCATGTGGGTGAATATGATGAACAAGCAAAGCAGGGCAAAGGTGACGCGCCCGATCCATCTGCGACGAGAGAGGTCGTTGTCAGCCATCGGCCCCATCCTCGGGCGTTTCGACTTCGGGCTCTATCGGAAGCTGTGGTTGGAGCCGCGGCGCAAGCAGGGTGCCCGCTTCCTCAATCCGTGCATTCGGTTGGCTGCGCAGAACGCGCAGGAATTCAAGGCGTTCTAGATCAGCAGATAGGCGGGCGCGTTGGCGACCATCCGTGCCACGTGCAAGTTGACCGACCAGAAGGTCAGCAGGGAACACGCCGCCATCGCCGGACGTCACGATACGATCCCCGGGTTTCACCAGATCTGGGTCTTCGATGAACTGCAGCAGCGGGTTAATCGTGTTGTCACCCGACAAGATAGCGCGTTGGCCAGATGGCTGAATTGTCACGGGGATCTGGCTAGACGTATCCGTCACAAGGATCACGCGCGACGTTTCTTCGCCAACCCCTGAAATACGCCCAACAAGGCCGATCCCGTCCATCGCCGGCCAACCATCAAGAATACCATCGCGTGTACCAACGTTGAGCAGCACAGACTGGCGGAACGGAGAGCCTGAATCCGCCATGACCACACCCGTGATCCGCGTAAGTTGCGGGTCAAGCTGAACGTTGATCAGGTCCCGCAGGCGGGCATTCTCTTGGTCCAGTTGAATCGCCGCTTCACGCCAGCTTTTCATGTCCTGCAATTCACGCCGCAGGTCCGAATTTTGCTGCGCAAGGCGTTGATAGGATTGGAAATCGGACAAAAGGTTCACGATACCGGTCACCGGTGCCATCGCCCAATCAAAATTAGGGACAACGGCATCAATGACCATCATACGAAAGCGTTCGACACGGGGGTTATCAATGCGCCAGATCAGAAACGTCGCGAGCATGAACAGCACAAGAACGCCAACCAACAAACGCCGGACGGGGCTTACGAAATCTTCTGATTGCTGTCTTTCTCGGGCCAAAACCTGCCCCTAACCTTAGCTGTCGTAGTCGATAACGTGACGCAATTGCGTCTCGTATTCCAGTGCCTTGCCAGTTCCGAGTGCCACACAATTCAAGCTTTCGTCGGCAACCGAAATCGCGAGGCCGGTTTGTTCGCGCAGCGCGAGGTCCAGTTCGCCCAGCAATGCACCACCACCTGTCAACATCACACCGCGATCAACGATATCGGCGGCAAGGTCGGGTGGGGTTGCTTCAAGCGCCGTCATCACCGCTTCGCAGATTTGCTGCACGGGTTCCGCAAGGGCTTCGGCGACCTGCGCTTGGCTAATCTCAGTTTCTTTCGGCACGCCATTCAGCAAATCACGACCCCGGATCATCATGGACTGGCCGCGACCGTCATCTGGCATACGCGCCGTGCCGATAGATGTTTTGATCCGCTCGGCCGTGGATTCACCGATCAGCAAGTTATGCTGGCGACGCAAGTAAGAAATAATCGCTTCGTCCATGCGGTCACCGCCGACGCGCACGGAGCGCGCGTAAACGATATCACCAAGGGACAGCACCGCAACTTCGGTCGTACCACCGCCGATGTCGACAACCATGTTACCAGTTGGGTCTGTGATCGGCATGCCCGCACCAATTGCCGCAGCAATAGGTTCTGCAATCAAGCCCGCGCGACGTGCACCAGCTGAGAGAACGGATTGGCGAATAGCGCGTTTTTCAACGGGTGTGGCGCCGTGAGGCACACAAACAATGATCTTTGGCTTAGAAAACGTAGAGCGTTTGTGAACCTTGCGGATGAAGTGTTTGATCATCTCTTCGGCAGTGTCAAAATCCGCAATCACACCTTCGCGCATCGGGCGGATCGCGCTGATGGACCCGGGCGTGCGGCCCAGCATCAGTTTCGCGTCTTCGCCCACGGCCAGCACTTTACGAACGCCGTCTTTCATATGGTAGGCCACAACGGACGGTTCGGACAGAACGATCCCCTTGCCTTTGACATAGACCAGCGTGTTCGCTGTTCCGAGGTCGATTGCCATATCGGACGAGAAGAGATTGCCTAAGCCAAACATTACAGTGCCGTTCCCATAAAAATATCGTCCGCGACTCCCCTGTGGGTGCGGACCTGCGCGCTTATAGGGTGCGGGGGCTTTGGGGGGAAGGGGATTTTCGATGAGCGCTGGGCGTTATTCCGCCGCGATTCGGTCGAAGAAATAGACCAGATCAGTCTTGGTAAAACTTTTGTCGACACGTGTAGCGCCAACAACGGCCTTTGGTGACGGGAGACAGATCATATCCCGCGAGAATGTTTTCTAAGTCGGGCCTTGTAGGGCAGCCTTCTGCGCTTGCAGCGAGCGGGGTGGCCGCGGCGACAAGCGCCGCGGCAATGATCCGGCGGATCGCACTATTCACCAGCATCCGTATATTTAATGCCCGCTGTATCGGACCCCGGCGCCGTTTTCTCGCGTTTCACGAGCAGACGGTTGAGGGCGTTGATGTAGGCTTTTGCTGAGGCAACCACAGTGTCTGTGTCCGCTGATTGGCCTGTCGCGATGCGGCCCTCTTCCTCCATGCGCACGGAAACCGTGGCCTGCGCGTCGGTGCCCTCTGTCACGGCGTGCACCTGGTAAAGTTGCAGGCGCGCGGAGTGGTCGAACAAGGCTTTGACGGCATTGAACGTCGCATCAACAGGGCCGTCACCGGTAGCGATGGTCGTGTGATCGGTCCCGTCGACTTCCAACACCATCGTCGCCTTTTGCGGGCCGTTCATGCCGCAGATGACGGTCAGGTCCTTCAGCTTCAGGCGGTCGTCTTCGGTGTCGTGCTGACGAACCAACGCGATCAGGTCGTCATCAAAAACTTCCTTCTTTCGATCAGCCAAGTCCTTGAAACGTACGAATACGTCTTTCAGTTCATTGTCGCCCATCTCAAAGCCCAGCTCGCTCAGCTTTGCACGCAGTGCGGCACGACCAGAGTGTTTGCCCAGCGGCAGGGATGTTCCCGACAGGCCGACGTCCTCAGGGCGCATGACCTCGAATGTTTCGCGGTTTTTCAGCATGCCGTCTTGGTGGATGCCGGATTCATGGGCGAATGCGTTCTTGCCAACGATGGCTTTGTTGAACTGCACGTTGAAACCAGAAACAGTCGCGACGCGGCGCGAGATGTTCATGATTTTGGTTGTATCAACACCAGTGCTGTATGGCATCACGTCTTTGCGGACCTTCATCGCCATGACGACTTCTTCCAGCGCGGTGTTACCTGCGCGTTCACCCAAGCCGTTGATTGTGCATTCAATTTGACGCGCACCACCTTGAACGGCCGCCAGAGAGTTCGCCGTCGCCATGCCCAGATCGTTGTGACAATGGGTTGAGAAGATAACCGTATCGGCGCGGTCTACTTCGGCAATCAGACGCTTGATCAGATCGGCGGACTCCACGGGTTCTGTGTAGCCC